>JAEYTV010000316.1 GCA_023433855.1 Pseudomonadota bacterium
TCCAGGCCCTCACCGTGCACCACCCAGACCGTTTCCGAACCGAGATCGCGAAGGACTTCGGCGATCGGCGCGAGCCAGCGGGGCGAAAAGACGCCGAGGAGTTGTTGCTTGGCGCCGGCCGGGTTGGAAAGAGGTCCGAGCAGGTTGAAAATGGTGCGCGTGCCGAGTTCGACCCGGCTTGGCCCGACGTGCCGCATGGCTGCATGATGCATGGACGCAAACATGAAGCCGATACCTGCCTCGTCGATGCACCGCGAAATGTGCTCCGGCCCTATTTCCAGATTCACACCGAGCGCCGAGAGTGCGTCTGCAGTGCCTGACTTCGAACTCAAGGCCCGGTTGCCGTGCTTGGCGACCGGAACACCGGCTCCGGCGGCGATCAGCGACGCAAGCGTGGAGATATTGTAGGTGCCTGCACCGTCACCACCCGTGCCGACGATGTCCAGTGCGCCGGCGGGTGCTTTGACCGGCAGCATCTTGGCGCGCATGACGGTGACGGCACCGGTGATCTCCGCGACCGTTTCGCCGCGCACCCTCAGAGCCATCAGGAAGCCGCCGATCTGCGAGGGCGTTGCTTCGCCAGACATCAGGATATCGAACGCTTGCTGCGCTTCCGCTCGGCTCAGGCTTTCCCCGTTTGCGACCTTGGCGATAAGGGGTTTCAGTTCAGGCATACTTCATCACCTCGGCTACTGGAGCATGACCTGATCAAGAGCAGCCCGGTTGACGGAGATCCCGTAGCTGTTCTTCAGACTGGTGACCATCTGATCGAGCATATCGTCGCCAGCGGCTTCGGCGATGCGCTCCAGTTGCTCGTCGCTAGAGAGGGCATCGGGCGTTACCTGGTCGATCGCAGTCACCTTCATCAGGATCCTGCTCTCGCCGTCGGCGGCCGTCGCCGTAGCTGTCGTATCCGCAGGCCCAGCGAATGCCGCCGCTATCGCTTCGGCGCCGAAAATCGCGTCGTCCTCGCCACGACGAAGACCCTGCTTGGTTTCGACCGCAAGTCCAAGTTCCGCCCCGATGTCGGCAAGGGTTTCCTGCTGCTCCAGACGAACCTTGAGTTCGTTCGCCTTGGCTGCGAGCGCTTGACGTTGCTGCTCGGCCGTCCAATCCGCAACGGCCCGGTCACGGACTTCGGCCACCGGACGATCGCGCTCCGGGACGATGTTGCGAACCTCGAACCACACATAACCGTCATTGCCGAGACTGACAGGGATTGTATCGGCGCCCGGTTCGGTACGGAATACCTCGCTTAGTAGTTGCCGGGATGCAGGAAGGTCGTTGATCTGCTCCTCCTGCTGATCGCGGCCCGACGCGTCGGACGTCACGGTGACGACTTGCAGGTTGAGGTCCTTCGCCGCATCTTCGAGCGACGTACCGCCGCTGCGCATATCCTCGAAGCGATCGTGAACGCTCAGTATTTCCTGGGATGCTGTGGAGATCGCCAGGTTCGAGCGGATATCCTCCTTTACCTCCTCGAACGAGCGCGTCGTTTCCGGACGGATGTTGGTGACGCGCAGAATGACAGGCCCGAAGCTACCGTCGATGACCGGCGTTACTCCGCCGGCAGCCGGCACCTGGAACACGGGCTCGGTAAACGCCGGATCAGGAATGTTTTCTTTGGTGAACTCGCCGAGGAGGACGTCAGAAGCGGTCTTGCCCTGATCCGCGATGAGTTGATCGAAGGTGACCGGCCCTTCCTTCAATTGCGTCGCGGCTGCCTCCGCCATCTCCTTGTCGGGGAAACTCAGCTGCTCGATCGTGCGGGTTTCAGGCGTCTTGTAGCTCGCCTGGTTCTTCTCGTATTCGGCCCTGATCTGATCGTCACTGATCGAGGAAGGATCCGCAATGTCGGCTGGCTGGAGATTCACATAGGCGAATGTGCGGTATTCTGGCGCCTTGTAGCGTGTCTTCACTCCTTCGAACCAGGCAGCCAGCACATCATCGGCAGGTGCCTTGACGGGGTCAATGTTGGCGTTTGACAACAGCAGATAGTCGACGGACCGGGTTTCGTCGCGATGTTGCTTGAGGGCATCGACGAGGACCTGGGGAGGCTTGAAGCCGTCCGAGACCGCTTCGACGACCTGGCTGCGGATCGCTACCTTGCTGCGTTCCTCGATATAATCGTCCTCGCGCAGCCCGGCATTGCGAAGTCTGGAGGCAAAGAGGTTCCGATCGAACTGCCCATTGACGCCCTTGAAGGCAGGATCTTCAGCGATCAGGTTCGCCAGCCGGTCCTCGGACAGTCCAAGGTTCATGTCACTGGAAAGCTGATCGAGCGCCGCGCCGGCCGCAAGCTGGGCGAAGACGTCGTTTTCCACCCCGAAGGCACGGGCCTGTTCTGCGGTAAGCTGTACACCGAACTGACGGCTAAGGTTGGCGATCTGCCGCTGGTAGGCGAGCCGGAATTCCTCTGCGGAGATCTGCTGATCTCCTACCGTCATGACGGTATTGCCATCCGTCGTAAGCACCGATGTGGATACCCCCCAGATGCCGAAAGAGAGGACCAGAAGCAGGAGAAGAGCCTTGGCGGCCCATGAACGGGCGGCGTTTCTGAGGGAATCGAGCATTGATCAACGTACCTTGCAAACAGCACTGCCGCCTCGGCGGCGGCTTGAAAGACTGTCTCTAAATCAAACTGCGCAGGAATTGAAGGGATAGTCGGGGAAAACGGAAGGCGCAGTTATGGCTGGCGTTCGAACCCGGTTCCGGCGGACGATGGCGCACTTGCGCCCAGGCGGCTGGCGAGAGCTTCGGCATCACGCGGAGCCCGCACCTTCACGTCATTGTCGAAATAGACATAGACGTCCCTTCCGTGGGGGTGGGGAGGTGACGGAGGGCCGACGCGCTGAGCCTGCCGAGGATCGTGTCCGGCCGACCACTGGCGGATAAGCTCCCCCCAGCGATCAAGCGCGTCGTCATCATATCCGCTTACGTAAAGTTGCTCGGACCCGTGGAGGCGACAATAGACGAAATCCGCGGTCAGATCCATGAGCAGGGGCCAGTCGACTGTATCGGCCACCACAGGGCCAACCTGATGCTGCCGGAGCAGATCGACGAACGACTGCGAACGGAAGCTGTCGTGGCGGATCTCCAGCGCGTGCCGGAGGGGTCGCGATTCGTCCGCCTTGAGATAGGTGCGCCCCTCAAGCCGTGAATCATGGCGGCGGGCGAGTTCCGCTGCCTGCTCGGTCGTCGCTGGTAGCCGGTTCAGAAAGGGTTCGAAGCGGTCGGGGTCGAATTTCATGCGCGGCGGGAACTGCCAGAGAACCGGGCCGAGCTTGTGGCCCAACCGAAGGATCCCGGATGCAAAGAAGTTCGCAAGCGGCGTCTCGATATCCTTCAATCGGCGCATGTGCGTGATGTACCGCGGTCCCTTGACGGCAAAGACACATCCATGCGGCGTCGCACGGTCCCAGGCCGCGAAGCTCTCGGGACGTTGAAGACCGTAGAAGGTGCCGTTGATCTCTATCGAGCGGAAATGGTCGGCCGCATAGGTGAGCTCATGCTTCTGTGGCAACCCCTCCGGGTAGAATACGCCTCTCCATGGTTTGTAGGTCCAGCCCGATATTCCGATGCGGATATCGCCCATTTGCTTTTTCATCACGACACCTGACCAACAGGCTGTGCAAACGCCAGGATGTGGGGGCGGTTCCCGTGACGGGCTATTTGGTGAATATGAAGAAGGCCCCAAGAGCGATGAAGCAGAACCCAATGATCTGTTTCCAGTGGATCGCTTCGCCGAGATAAAGCACGGAGAAAATCACGAACACCCCGAGGGTTATGATTTCCTGAATGGTCTTCAACTGCGCGGCATTGAAATAGCCGTAGCCGATGCGGTTCGCAGGCACCTGCATGCAGTATTCGAAGAAGGCGATTCCCCAGCTTACCAGGATGGCGAGGAAGAGCGGCTTGTTGCCGAATTTCAGATGGCCATACCAGGCAAAGGTCATGAAAACATTCGAGAGAATCAGCAGGCCAATCGTGACGAACGGTATTGCAGTTGTAGGCATGAGCGCGAATCCAGGACATCCAAAGTAGGAACGGCAATCACGTTCAATGGCAAAACACAAGCGGAATGAAGGAGCAGGTTGCTCGCCCGCCAGTCTGCCTAGTGGTTCTGGCTTACCAGCAGAAGCAGTACGTAAGCAAGGACGGTGAACATCAGGCCCTTGAACGCGTAGGATACGAACCTGTATTTCTGACTGGCGATGAGCGAAAGCACATCGGCATTGTCAAGGTATTCCCTGAACAGATAGCCGACATCGCTCCTCTGGGCGGCATCTTCGAAGAACGGTCGATGTTGCGGCCAGGTACCCCAGAACAGGGACGTGGATTTGTTGATCCGCCGAGGCAGCACGACGAGGATCGCACATAGTATCGACAAAACAGATCCGATGGCCAGGGCCACCGAAAACACGAGTTCCAGCGAATACTCCTCGGTAACCTCTCCCGTTGCCATAGGCATTTCGAGCATGTCAGTCGGCGTGCTTTCAAAATCACTCAAGGTAAGCCCTCCTATTTCCCCTGTCTCCCTGTTAATACACTTCCCACCGAAAGCAACGTTGTCAATCGATGCGACTTGACACTTGTATAGTTAGTCGCCAGTGGTGGGGAATGCTGGGGGGACTCAAGTTTAATGCGGCAGCCGTTACTATGCCGTTGTTGTTATGCGCCAGCGGTACTCCCGCCGGAGCTGAACCCGTTGCTCGCTTGTCGCCTGCCGCGGGTGCCGTCATCGCCCGCAAGGCCGGAGAGGAAGTCCGCTTCATCGACGTGTCGAACTGGCAGATCGTCGACCTGAAGCAGGACCTTCTGACGGGGGATGTCTTGCGGACCAACGCGACCGGCCAGTTGGCGATCCTGTTTTCCGACCGCACGCAGGTCCGCGTCGGCCGAAATTCGACCTTGGTGGTAAAGCAGGTTACAGCCGCAACGAGCGCCGACACGATGCTGCAATTGCAATCAGGCACGATCTGGGCTCGGGCGGAGCGAGGAGGGCCGGGCGTGAAGGTCGAGACGCCCGCCGCCGCAGCTGCCATCCGCGGCACGGACTGGACGATGACGGTCAATGGTAGCCAGACGTCGCTGACCGTCCTGGAAGGCCTCGTGCAATTCAGCAATCCGCAAGGCAGTGTCGAAGTCAGGCAGGGAGAGGCGGCGGCTGCAACGATCGGCCAGGCACCGCGGAAGATAGCCATCGTCGAATCGGACGATCGAGAGCAGATGCTCTTCTATCTTCCTGCGCCCGAAGCGTTTGAACGAATGCCTCCATCGGCGCAGCCGGTCGCCGAGATGCGTCGCAACGCGGACCGGATCATGCGGGTCTCCCCGGAGGCACGGAGCACCGAGGATTGGGTGGCGCTTGCCGAGGCACAGCTTTCGTTGGAAGGGCGGGCACGGACCAGGGAAACGCTTACCTCGCTGCGCGGCAGACGTCTTTCTTCAACGCAGCAGGCGCGGGTGACGCTGATAGAGGCGATCATTGCCGCGAGCGAAAGTCGCTACGCCGAGGCGGCGACGTTGTTTTCGAGGGCGCAGAACGGCCTCGATGCTCGACGGCGTGGCATCGCCCTATACGGCGGCTACTACGCGCGTTCGCTGGCCGACCCCAGCCGGGTGGAGGCGTTGCCGCCACAAGTCGGCGGCTCCGACGGGGCATTCTTGCGCGCCTATGCCATTGGCTTCCTGAAAGACCTGAGGTCCGCCATCGACGTTCTGCTCGATGCCGAGAAGCAGTATCCCGCAGATCCGGAACTGCCGGCATACCGCGCCTGGCTCGCCCTGCTTCTGAACGACCGCGCGCAAGCCGAAGAAGCGATGAACAAGGCGCTTGCGATCGACCCCCGGGAGCCGACGGCACTTGAGGTGCGCGCCCACTATAAATCGGGCATCCAGGGCGACATCAAAGGGGCAATCAAGGATATCGAGGCAGCCCTTGGCGTTGCCCCCGGCGGCAGTTCCACCTGGAACGAGCTCGGGAACCTGCAGGCGGAACGCGGAGCCAGCCGCGAGGCAGAGGCGGCCTTCCGGAAGGCCATCGAACTCGATCCTGAAGATCCGGTGTCGCACGCCAACCTCGCCATCTTCTATCTGGATCTCAATCGGGTCGAGGAAGCTAAACGAGAAATCGAGCTGGCGCTTGAACGGGACCCTTCCCTGAGCATCGCCCTTGTCGCACGCGGGCGTTACTACATGCAGGTCGGCGACATGGAGAGGGCGGTCGAGGACCTGCTGGCCGGCACCGTGGCCGACCCGGCCTATGCAGGAGGCCAGTTGCTGCTGGCCGCCGCGCAGTATCAGAAGGGTGACAGGATTGCGGCGCAGCAGGCGACAGACAATGCCGATCGGCTGGACGACAATGATCCGGTCATTTCCGCGCTTCGCACCACGGTCGCGATCGACAACTACGATTCCGAGGGGGCGATCCGACATGCGCAGGAATATGTACGCCGCGCCAGAGCGCGGGGCGGGGAATACAATTCGCTCGGCGCCAACCAGCAGGCCGGTTCGGCGTTGAACAGCGCCTTCCGCTTCCAGGGCCTCAATGCCTGGGGCGAGTATTACAGTGATGCCGTGTTTGATCCCTTCTCAGGTGCGGCTTACGTCGATCAGGCAATCCGGGGCAGCGCGAACCCCTTTGCCAACAGCTATCTCTACGGCACGGACATCATCAACAACACAGTCAATGGCCTCGGATTTTCATCGATCCTGCAGGGGCTGCTGCTCGAGCCTACGCTGGTTTCGTCGCGCTCGCTTGGAGTAAACCTGCTGCCCCAGCCCTTTCTCGAAGCTTCGCTCGGGGGCGGCATCACCACCACGGCCGGGGAGGTGGGGCATGTGGCGGAAGGAGAGATCCAGGGCTACAGCAATCGGCCTTTCCCGATCAGCTTCTATGGAAACCTGCAGTGGCAGACGACGCCGGACAGCCGGAATGCCGGTGACTTGACGGATCTCGATATAGACAATGAGGTGCTGGGCAGTAATGTGTATGTCGCTGCAAGCCCGACGCCCTATGACCGGTTCGTTGTGTATTTTAACAGGGTGAACTCGGACTTTGGCCGTGACATCCAAACGGAGCTGGTCCCCGGGCTTAGTTTCGTCGACAATCTGGATACGTCCACCCGCCTCACGAATGGGGGAGTGGGCTGGAGTCATACGTTCGCGCACGAGAACGTCCTGAATGCAGCCTTCCTCTACAGTGGCTCGAAAAGCAACGGTCGCAACTATGTCGATCTGCTGTTCCTTCCACCGGAGGACCGCCGGGGTGAGCTTCGCGAACAAACCTACATCGGCGCCATCAACCACACGGTCGGCTCAGAGAACCTTACGTGGCGCTATGGCATCGAGGGTGGCTGGATCGATGCTTACCAGTCGAGCGTGGATTTGCTTGGTGGGCTGCCAGCCTCGATCACATCCGAGGAAACGCCGGTAGGCCGCGCCTACGTTGACCTCCTGCATGAGATCACTCCAGACTTGAGGGCGGAATATGCGCTCTTCGGCACCTATCTCGGAAGCGAGGAGGACAAGCTCGATCTCGATCCACGGGCCGGGATCGCCTGGTCTCCTTTCGACGGGCAGTGGCTGCGGGCAGCCATCATGCGCAGCAGCCTGGATTTCTCCACGCCGACCCTTTCACCTGTCGGCGTTCTAGGGCTCCAGCCGAACCAGATGTCGATCGATCCAGCCGGAGCGGTGGATACCTATGCCCTGCGATGGGACGCGGAGTGGACGCCTCAATTCTACACTGCCGTCGAATACCAGCATCAGGAAATGCGCGACTTCACCGTCATGCGTCCTCTGCAGGCCAGCACGTTCGACGCCGAGCGAGCGAGCACCGACCGGGCCTCGCTGACCGCGAACCTCTTGCTTGGGCATGGCTTTGGGCTGTCGTCTACCATCGTGTATTCAGAAACAGACGATAAGAGCAGCGCCCCGACCGCCGGTGGCGAGTTGCCCTTCGTTCCGGATTGGGCCGGGCAGGTGGCGCTCACCTGGGTCAGCCAAGCCAATCTCAGAGCCACGATTGCCGCGAACTACGTCGGCGAACGCGTGGACAACGCGGGCTCGGGCCTTGACGAGTACTGGACGCTCGACGCCAGCCTGACCTGGGAGCCATTCGACAAGCGGTTTGAACTGGAACTGGCGACCTACAATCTGCTGGACGAGGAGTTCACCCTTGATCGCGACGTGATCGGCGCGCCGATTAATGGCTGGGGCCGTTCGATCAAGGGTACGTTCAAAGTTCGGTTCTGATGGCCACTAGCGGCGCCTCACTGTCAACAACGCGGCTGCGGTCATCACGTGGCCTGCGCGCCGTGTTGCTCGCGGCATTCGTCTCCGCAACCGTGATGCTGATCGCCCGGTCGCCTGCCGTCTCCCTGCTCGACTACCGTGTCTTCGACTATCTTTCGACCGTCGCTGCGGAGCCGCTTCCGCAGGACGGCCCGATCATCGTCGCGATCGACGAGCCATCGCTTGCCCAGATCAATGTGCAGTGGCCATGGCCGCGCAGCCTGCACGCGGGGCTCGTTGCGACGCTGCGGGCGGCGGGCGCAAAGGTGGTCGGTCTTGACATCATCTTTTCGGAGCCTTCGACGCCCGAGGCGGATGAGGCCCTCGCTGAAAGCCTTGGGCCGGATGTGGTGCTTGCCGGCGATGAAACCCTGGTGACCTCGAACCAGGCCGACCAGTTTGTTCGGGTTCTCCCACTCCAGATGTTTTCCGAGAGGCTTGCCTCGACAGGGATTGCGTCGGTCGGGCTGCATCGCGATGGCGTCCTGCGTCAGATGCCTACGTATGAGGACGGCTTCGCTGCCATGCTTGCGGTGGCGGCCGGCCTGGAGGTGAAAAGGCCGGTGGAGGGTAATCTGATCCAGACGTTCGGTGGACCGAGAACCTATCCAACCGTCTCCTATTATCAGGCGCTGGATGCCGACAACTCCTTGCCTCCCGACATCTTCAAGGACCGCATCGTCATCGTAGGTCTGAGCCTTCAGAACGCGCCGACGATCGAAAGCGGCGGTCCGGACGCCTTCCTGACATCCTCATCCCTGCACACGGGCAAGCTGGTCGCCGGTGCCGAAGTCCAGGCAACGATCTTCGACAATCTGCGGCTCGGACAATCCATCGCGGAAGCCGACGGAACGATAAGGCAGATCCTGCTCGGGGTGGTGTGCTTTCTGGCGATCGCGCTGGTCTGGAGGGGCACTGGCTGGCGTACCGCCGCAGCGGCAGCCGCGATGGTCGTCACACTCTGCCTCGGCAGTTATCTCGGGCTCCGGTTCGGGAGGATGTTCATCTCGCCGGTCGCGCCGACACTGGGTTTCCTAGCGATCACTGCTGGCCAGGCCGCCCTCGACTACGCAGAGGAGCGCAGACATCGCCGCCGGATAACCCGTGCCTTCTCGCAATATCTCACGCCGGCCCTGGTGGAACAGCTCGCCCGTGATCCGTCGAAACTCAAGCTCGGAGGCGAGAAGCGGGAGTTGTCGGTTCTCTTCTGTGACGTGCGCGGCTTCACGACGATCGCGGAACAGTTGAAGGACGATCCGGAACAACTAACCGCACTGATCAATCGCCTGCTGACGCCTTTGTCCGACATTGTCCTCGCACATGGCGGGACGATCGACAAATATATCGGCGACTGCCTCATGGCTTTCTGGAATGCACCGCTCGATGATCCTGATCACGCGGTTCATGCGGTTGCTGCTGCACTCGACATGCTGGGTTCGATGGACGCGCTCAACGCGGAACTCAAACGGGAGGCCGAGGACGACGGGCGCATCCACCATCCGCTCCGGATCGGCGTCGGCGTCAACACCGGGGAATGTGTCGTGGGCAATATGGGATCGACGAGCCGGTTCGATTATTCCGCGCTCGGGGACCCCGTTAATCTCGCCGCTCGGCTGGAGGGCGCCTCGAAAGACTATGAAGTTTCGCTGCTGATAGGCGAGCGCACGGCGCAGGCCGTTGGCGGCGCGTTCGTGGCGCTCGAGCTTGACCGCATCGTCGTCAAGGGCAAAACGCAGCAGTCACCCGTGTACACGGCGCTTCGCTCGTGTTCCGAAGCGGCGGTGCGATCACATCGGGAATTCCTCTGCGCCTATCATGCTGGAGACGAGGCGAGGCAGATGATGCTGGTTGGCGGACTGCTCAACGAAATCCCCGACCTGGCGGGATATTATCGCCGCATGCTCGGAAGGCGGGGTGCTTCCTGAGGCGCCCGAATCAATGAAGCGTATCTGCGCCGATTTCGTCCTCGAGGGTGCGGAGCGCCTCGTACAGTGCTTCCACGAGGATGTCGGTCAGCGTGTCGGCGTCGTTTTCCTGGAGGAAGAGCGCGATGGCCTGATCCGACGGGTGGGTCATGGAAATGGTTTCGTCCGACATCTCATTGTCCTTCTCTCCGGCATCATGCCGGGCCAGAAGCAGAATAGGTTGGCTAGCTTGCGCAGGGCTTGAGGCTGGACGATGCTCCGAATGTCTGGTGCCAGACGACGGAGATATGGCCATCAACGGCGAAGCTGGCAGACACCTTTCAGTGCACCTTTGTCACGTTGCCGATTTCCGCAGGCGCCCGGCGTAAGAGCCGGCAGACGTCGTCGTCAGTCGCCTCTGCCAGTTTAATATGTACCTTGCTCCGTCATTTTCCATCTTCCTTAGTGGCGGCGAGCAGGGACTTTCGGTGGAGGCGCGAAGAGACACCAAGCCACGAATGATCCGAACTCGCCTGGCGTCCTGCATATAGTTGAGCATGTCGACACCAGGGCTCCAACGTTCGTCGGGCATCGGGACCACCTCAAATTGCCGCTGGGGTCATTCTTAATAGAAGCGGGGGCTCGCGCCGAGGCATACTGGCGTGGAGAAGGCGGAGGAGATCGCGAAGTCGTCTCGTTGTCGCACTCAGCGTGCTCGAATCATACTAGCTCCGCCTGTTGGCCGGGCGTTACCCATTTGGCACTGGTACTGGAGAAGTAGTTGATTCTGTATTCGCTGGTTTTTGTGGTGAGAGCGCAGGGATTCGAACCCTGGACCTACTGATTAAAAGTCAGTTGCTCTACCGGCTGAGCTACGCTCTCCCTGGTGCGCTGGACGCGCCCTCGAAAGTGCGCGGAACATATGCAGGTGACACACTCCGGTCAACCCGCAAAAGAAGCAAAAATGCGGCTTCTTGCCGCTTTTCCCGGCCATGCGAAAACGTTATTGGCATCTGGCGCCGGCAACCATTACCTGCGGTAAGAGGCGGGCGCGCGAGCCTGCCAGGTGGAGTGCTACGTGTCGATTGCCGAGATATCCCTGCTGAGCGCGCTTTTCGCCGGAGCGCTGTCGTTCCTGTCACCCTGCGTGCTTCCACTGGTGCCGCCTTATCTGTGTTACATGGCAGCCATCTCCGTCCAACAGTCCCGCGGCGGAACCGCGGCGGTCGCCGGCTCGACGGCCGGGCGCCGCGCCGTTCTGTTGTCGGCTTTGTTTTTTACGCTGGGCTTTGCCACCGTATTTGTGGCGCTTGGGGCGGGCGCATCGACGATCGGCGTTCTCCTTCGCCAGCACCTGGATCTTCTTTCCAAGATCGGCGGGCTGATCATCATTGTCATGGGTTTGAACTTCCTGGGTTTATTCCGGATAGGGCTACTTTCGAGGGAAGCTCGGTTCCAGGCCGGAGGGCGACCGGCCACTCTGTCCGGCGCCTACGTCATGGGCCTCGCCTTTGCGTTCGGGTGGACACCCTGCATCGGTCCGGTTCTCGGCGCGATCCTCGGTGTTGCCGCCTCGAGGGAAACGGTGGGGGACGGTGCAATGCTTCTGGCGATCTATTCCCTCGGGCTTGCGGTACCATTCTGGATCGCGGCGGGCTTCTCGGGAGCCTTCATGCGCTTCCTGACACGCTTCCGCCGCCACCTTGGCATGGTGGAGAAAGTCATGGGCGTTTTCCTGGTGCTGACCGGGCTGGCTTTCATGTTGGGCTTCATGAGTTCCGTGGCCATCTGGTTTCAACAGACCTTTCCAATCCTCATGCAAATCGGATAACGGCAAGCATCACCACAGCGCCGTCCACGCAACGGCAGGGACAAGATGGCCGACATCATCACATTGCTGCTGCCGTTCTTCGGGTTGATCGTCATCGGTTATATCGCTGCAAAATCCATCGAGCAGCCTGCCGAAGCGTTGGGATGGATGAACACCTTCATCATCTATGCAGCCTTGCCGGCGCTGTTCTTCAAGCTCGTATCGCGAACTCCACTCGAACAGCTGACACGCCTCGACTTCGTCTTCGGCGCGATCGGCGCGACCTACCTCGTTTTTCTGGCGATCTTCCTGATCGGCTTCTTCGTCCGGCGCAACAGCCTGGCTGATTGCACCATCCAGTCCTTTGCGGGTTCGTACGGCAATATCGGCTATATGGGGCCGGGCCTCGCGCTGCTCGCCTTTGGAGAGGCGGCGGCAGTGCCTGTGGCCTTGATCGTCTGCTTCGAAAACGCGGCACACTTCGTGGTGGCGCCGGCCATGATGGCAGCCTCCGGGGGCGATCGACGCCCCGCCGGACGGGTAGCCGTCGACATCGTTGCGAAGGTCGCCTTGCACCCCTTCATCATCTCCATGGCACTTGGCTTCTGTGCGGCGGCTGCGGCCGTCCAGCCGCCCGAGGCGTTCCAGAGGCTGGTGGACTACCTGGCGCAGGCCGCTGCACCCTGCGCGCTTTTTGCCATGGGGGTTACACTGGCACTGAGGCCGATCAAGCGCGTGCCCGTCGAGATTGGCTACATTGCGGGCTTCAAGCTTATCCTGCACCCGCTGGTGACTTACACTGTATTGTCTGCGATCGGCAGCTTCGATCCCATCTGGATCTATTCCGCCACCTTGCTCGCCGCGTTGCCTACGGCGACGAACGTCTTTGTTATCAGCCAGCAATATCACGTCTGGCAGGAAAGGGCCTCGGCCAGTATCCTGGTCATCACCGTCGCCTCCGTCCTGACCCTTCCGATGCTTCTCTACGCTATCAACGCAGGCTTCCTACCGCCGGATCTCATTCCTTAGCGCGTCGACGATGGCCCGCATGCCTCGGCCTGGTTCTATTCCCTCGCGCATCAGTAGATTGCGTAAAGGTGGAGCGCCTCCGAGCACATGAAGGCCGGCCGCACGCAGCATCTGGATCGGCAGAAAATCGGAGAGAAGCGAACGGTTGAGCATGTCGACGCCGAACGTACGGCTCATCACGTCCGGCCGGCGTCGGCGGTTGAACCGATCGCCGGTATCGCCGGCTATGGGTCGATCGCCGGTCGGCACGAGAAACTCGGTCAGAGTGATGACGTCCCGAAGCGACAAATTAAGCCCTTGGGCGCCGATGGGCGGAAAAGCGTGTGCTGCTTCACCGATCAAGGCCAGTCGCCCCTTGCCGAACCTGTCTGCCAGGAGGCTGGAAAGCGGCCAGAGTTGCGGCTCGCCCTCCACCACGACTTTGCCCAGGATGGACTGCATTCGCTCTTCGACGGCACGGGACAGGTCTTCCGGCGCCAGGTTCACCAGGCGCTCTGCCTCGTTCGGCGTCACCACCCAGACGAGGCTTGAGCGCATTCCCGAAAGCGGCACCTGGGTGAACGGGCCGCTTTCGGTATGGAATTCGGTCGACACGTTCCCGTGGGGAAGGGAATGGGCGAAGTTCAGGACCAGGGCCGACTGCGGATAAGACCATTGACGTGCCCCGATCCCGGCTGCTTCTCGCGTCTTGGACTGGCGGCCATCGGCGCCGACCGCGAAATCCGCGGTAACTGTCGAACCGTCCAACAGCGTGATCGCAACCCGGTCGGCCGAATAGTCGAGAGTAACCACGCTCTGTTCGACCTGCGTCACGTTGGGTTCCGCGCCGAGGGCGGCATGCAGCGCCTCGCCAAGCGGGCCGTTCGGGATGTTGTAGCCGAAGGCGGGGAGGCCGACGTCCTGGGCGCGAAACTGGGCAGGAGGAGCGCGCAGGAGACGCTTAGTGCCGTCCAGGATCTGCATGATCGAAAGGGCTGCAGCCGAAGGCGCGATGGACTCCCATATCCCCAGGCGTTCAAGGAAGCGGATCGATTGGTCCATCAAGGCCGTGGTGCGTCCGTCGCGGGCCGCTGATGAGCGCGCGACGAGCACCACCCGCCGGCCGGCACGTGCAATCGCCAAGGCGGCAACCGACCCCGCAAGTCCTCCACCGACGACGGCTACTTCGAAATGCTGCATCTGCTCATCCTGCTTTGCAATCATGATCTTCAGTATCTAGAACGCTGGGCGCTGCAGATCCATGGGACAGGGCGGCACAGTGTCGCAAAAAGCGATGCTTTGTGCCATGCGCCGGGGGCAAGCCGATTGCAATGTGCATGGAATGGCCGCATACCTCCCCAGATTCAAGAACGGCGAGACGGCGTGTGATCAGACGAATCTTCAATTACCGAAAAGTCCCATATGCCGAGATTCGCGCCTTTTCGGTTCATTTGCTGACCGCGTCCGGCTCCTTCCTTGCATTTCTCGGCGTCGTCGCTGCGGCGGAGCATCGTTTCGTCGACATGTTCTGGTGGCTCGGTCTCGCACTTCTTGTCGACGGCATCGATGGTCCGATCGCCCGCAAGGTTCGTGTGAAGGAAGTCCTGCCAAATTGGTCCGGCGACACGCTCGACAACATCATCGACTATGTCACTTATGTGCTGCTGCCGGCTTTTGCGCTCTACCAGAGCGGAATGATCGGCGAACCCTGGTCGTTTATTGCCGCAGGGGCGATCGTCATTTCCAGCGCCGTTTACTACGCAGATACTGGAATGAAGACCGATGAGTATTTCTTTTCCGGCTTTCCCGTTGTCTGGAACATGGTGATCTTTACACTCTTTGTGATTGACGCCGATGCCACAACAGCGCTGATCGTCATCTTGGTTTCGGTGGTGCTGACCTTCTTCCCCATCAATTTCCTGCATCCGGTCCGGGTGGCTCGCTTGCGCCCGTTCAACCTGGCTATCTGCCTGCTCTGGTGCGCCCTTGGCGGCTACTCCCTGCTCCTGCATTTCGCGACCCCTGACTGGGTGCTGTGGGGTATGATCGCGACGAGCATCTATCTCTATTGCATCGGCGGCGTGCTCCAGCTTTTTCCAAAGCTAGGGAAATAGGGTGATGATCGCGTACAAGTGACTGTTTGGTATTGTGCGCGGCAGCAGAAAGGGTATGGATATCAAGGAAATGTCCGGTGCGTAGCCCGGGTTTGTTGAAACGGATGCTGCGATGCCGCCCGCTTTGAAGAAGGTGGCTTCGCGAACGAGGGTTTTTTGTGACTTTAACCGAGGGTCCGGCGGCCGTTCCGCTCGTGTCGGTTCGAGGCTTGACCAAGCTTTTTGGCAGCTTTGCTGCCTGTGACGCGATCGATCTCGATATCGGCGCGGGTGAAATTCACGCCCTTCTGGGCGAAAATGGCGCCGGAAAATCGACGCTGGTCAAGATGCTCTTCGGGGTGCTTCAGCCGAGTGCCGGCCGCATTCTCTGGAATGGATCCCCTGTCGCGATCGGATCGCCGCGTCAGGCCCGGTCGATCGGGATCGGAATGGTTTTCCAGCATTTCTCGTTGTTCGAAGCGCTGACGGTAGCCGAGAACATAGCGCTGTCTCTCGATCCGGGGATTTCGCTCGCACGGATCTCCGACGAGGCTGCCTCGCTTTCGAACGCCTACGGATTGCCCCTCGATCCGCATGCCCATGTCGCTGATCTTTCGGTCGGGGAGCGCCAACGCATCGAGATTGTCAGGGCACTCCTCCAGAACCCGCACCTGATCATACTTGACGAACCAACTTCGGTGCTCACACCGCAGGAGGCGGACAGGTTGTTCGAAACTCTGCTCAAGCTGAAGGGGGAGGGACGTTCCGTCCTCTACATCAGCCATAGGCTCGAGGAGGTGCAACGCATTTGTGACCGTGCCACAGTGCTGCGTCACGGCAAGGTTACCGGCACCTGTGATCCCAGGAAGGAGACCGCTGCCTCGCTTGCACGCATGATGGTCGGCTCCGATGTCGCGGAAGTTCACAACAGCGGGGCTGACGCCTTGGGCGATGTCCGGCTCGAAGTGGACAATCTCTCGGTGCCGGCTCGCACGCCCTTCGCTGTATCGCTGAAGAATGTCTCCATGAAGGTTCGTGCCGGCGAGGTGCTGGCGATAGCGGGCGTGGCGGGAAACGGCCAAGGCGAGCTTTTTGACGTCTTGTCCGGCGAATATACCGTTGCCGCAAATGAGAGCATTCGCATGTCGGGCAAGCCGGTAGGCACGGTCGGCATCAACGGCCGTCGGCTGATGGGAGGAAGCTTCGTGCCGGAGGAACGCCATGGGCATGCGGCCATCCCGACCATGTCATTGTCGGACAATCTCCTTCTTGCCCGCAGCCAGTCGGACAAGAAGGCATTCCTGTCGGGTGGTCCTGCTTCGATCATTCGCCACGATGCGGTGCGCACCGCCACACGGCGGATCTGCGAAGCGATGGACGTGCGCAAGAGCGGCGACGATCCGCTTGCCGGATCACTGTCGGGAGGCAACCTCCAGAAGTTCATTGTCGGACGCGAGCTTGACCGGCAGCCCAATCTTCTGGTCGTCAACCAACCGACCTGGGGCGTTGACGCCGGAGCCGCCAGTCGCATCCGCCAGGCTTTGGTCGATCTCGCGAAGGCGGGCTCTGCTGTCATCGTCATCAGCCAGGATCTCGACGAGATCTTCGAGGTTGCGAGCACTATTGCCGTTATATCCGAAGGCAGGCTCTCTTCGGCCTATGCCGCAGGAACGCTGTCGCTCGAGCGCATCGGGCTCATGATGGGCGGCATCCACGAAAGCCACTCCAGGCCGGAGGCGGCGCATGCGCATTGAACTGGAAAGGCGCACCCGCGTCTCCACCTTGTTTTCCGCGCTCTCGCCGCTGCTCGCGCTGGGGCTGACGCTCGTCTTCGGCGGCATCATGTTCTGGATGCTGGGCAAGGAGCCGGTGAGCGCTCTTTACAGCTTCTTCGTTGAACCCCTGCTTGAGGTTTGGTCCTTGCATGAGCTCGCGGTAAAGGCGGCTCCGCTGATCATGATCGGCGTTGGACTGGCGATCTGCTACAACTCCAATAACTGGAATATCGGTGCAGAAGGCCAGTTCACGATCGGTGCCATAACGGGATCCATTCTGCCCGTTCTTTATCCTGACTGGCACTCGCCGATGATACTTCCGGCGATGCTGGTCATGGGAATGATCGGCGGCGCGCTCTACGCGGGAATCCCCGCGCTGCTCAAGACACGCTTCAACACCAACGAGATCCTGACGAGCCTGATGCTCGTCTACATCGCGCAGCTTTACCTGGACTGGCTGGTGCGCGGCCCGTGGCGAGACCCTCAGGGGTATAATTTCCCGCAGAGCAGGCCCTTCCAGCCGGAGGCTGTCCTGCCTGAAATCCTTTCGTCGGGCCGGGCCCATTGGGCGTTCATCTTCGCAATCATTGCCGCAGTGGCGTTGTGGTTCATGATGCGCTTCATGCTCAAAGGTTTCCAGGTCTCGGTGCTTGGCCAGTCTGAACGAGCTGGGCGTTTTGCCGGTTTTTCGGCTCGAGGCATGGTCTGGTTTTCGATGCTGCTCTCCGGCGCTCTTGCGGGCTTGGCGGGAATCTCGGAAGTCTCCGGGTCGATCGGGCATGTTCAGCCGACCATATCGCCTGGCTATGGTTTCACCGCCATCATCGTCGCTTTTCTGGGCAGGCTTAATCCACTCGGCATTATCGCTTCGGGGCTGGTGCTCGCGCTGACCTACCTTGGTGGTGAGGCGGCGCAGCTGTCGATCGGCATTTCAGACAAGGTCAGCCGCGTCTTCCAGGGACTGCTGCTCTTTTTCGTGCTCTCCTGTGACACGCTGATCCACTACAAGATAAGGCTGGTCCCGGCGGCCGCGAAGACGTTGGAGGCGGGACGCTGATGTTCGAGGCGATACTGCTCACGGTGATCACTGCCTCGACGCCGCTCGTGATAGCTGCACTTGGGGAACTGGTCACGGAACGTGCGGGCGTGCTCAATCTCGGGCTCGAAGGGATGATGATCATGGGTGCGGTGGCCGCCTTTGCTGCCACCCAACTCAGCGGCTCCCCCTATGTTGGTATTCTGGCGGGAATAATGGGCGGCGCAGCGTTTTCGCTCTTGTTCGGATTCCTGACGCTGACGCTCGTTGCAAACCAGGTTGCGACAGGCCTGGCGTTGACCATCCTGGGACTTGGCCTTTCCGGCCAACTCGGCGAAGGCTTTGTCGGTCAGCCGGGTATCAAGCTGCAACCGATCGTCCTGCCGTTTCTGTCCGAGCTGCCCTTTGTTGGCCGCATCTTGTTTAGCC
>JAEYTV010000482.1 GCA_023433855.1 Pseudomonadota bacterium
GCAGGCTGACACCGTCCTTGGTCTCGATGTCCGACGAACGCGGCTTGGCGAACTGGCCGGCGATGCGTCCAACCTTCACCACAGGGAGTTGCGCGCCATATGTCAGAACCACTGCCATCTGCAGGAAGGAGCGGAAGAAGTCGCGGATGTTGTCCGCGCCATGCTCGGCGAAGCTCTCGGCACAATCCCCACCCTGAAGCAGGAAGGCGTCGCCCTCCGCCACCTTGGCGAGATGGCTCTTCAGACGGCGCGCCTCACCGGCAAATACCAGCGGCGGGAAGGTTGAAAGCTGTGCTTCCGTCGCCTTCAACGCTGCCGCGTCCGGGTAATCGGGGACCTGCTGGATCGGTTTTTGCCGCCAACTGCTCGGGGTCCAATTCTGTGCCATGTCGCTCACCTGCTTCAATCCCGGCTATGTGGTGCCGGGAACCTGTTCTAAAAATTGCCGCGGCTTATAAACCCTAACACCTGTCTTGCATAGCCGCTTTGCCCGTAAGAGGGCCATCGCTTTCGCACCAGGTGAGTCGCTTCCGCTGCCGCTGCGTGATCCGCGGCTGCCGAACCGCCGTCGACGCGAGCTCGGCGCAACGCGGTCAGACGCGCTCCCCGTCCTTCACCCGGTACGTGGGCGTGTACATCGTCACGAGCTCTTCCGCCGCGGTCGGATGAACGGCCATCGTGCGGTCGAAATCGTCCTTGGTGGCGCCGGCCTTCAAGGAAATGCCGAGAAGCTGCGCCATCTCGCCCGCATCATGGCCGAGGATATGGGCACCCACCACCCGGCGGCTTGAGGCGTCCACCACCAGCTTCATGATCATTTTCTCCGCCCGGCCAGACAGTGTGGCCTTCATCGGCCGGAACTCCGCACGGTAGACTTCCAGCTCCGGATAACGTTTTGCCGCCTCCTCTTCCGACAGGCCGACAGTCCCGATCTCCGGCTGGGAAAAGACAGCCGTTGCTATCAGTTCATGGTCGGGAGCAGTGGGATTGTCCCTGAAGGCGGTTTCAATGAAGCACATCGCTTCGTGAATGGCGACCGGCGTCAGTTGCACCCGGTCGGTGACATCGCCCAAGGCATAGATGTGCGGGACGCTGGTGCGCGAATAGCGATCGACGACGACGGCCCCGCGTTCGTTCAGTTCGACCCCTGCCGCCTCCAGCCCCAGCCCCGCCGTGTTCGGATCGCGTCCGAGCGCCAGCATGACGGTGTCCACAGCAAGCGTCTCGCCGCACATGGTCTTGGCGACAAGCCCCCCGGCAGCGGTCTTCACAACCTCCTCGATCACGTCGGTGAGGATGACGCGAATTCCCTTCTCGGCCATGGCCTTGTGAAGCCCCTGCCGCATATCATGGTCAAAGCGGGAGAGGATCTCCTTGCCGCGATAGATCAGCGTGGTGTCGACACCGAGACCATGGAAGATATTGGCGAACTCGACGGCGATATAGCCACCGCCGGCGATCAGGATCGAACGGGGCAGTTCGGGAAGGTGAAACGCCTCGTTGGATGATATGCAAAGTTCATGGCCGGGAAGGGCCGCGTGCGGGTTCGGCGCACCACCGGTGGCGATGACGATGGTCTCGGCCGTCACGGTATGGCCGGTCTTGACGATGCGGATCGTGTGCGGGTCCACCAGCTCGGCCCGGCTTTCGACGATTTCGGCGCCACTGTTCTCAAGGCCACGGCGGTAGAGACCTTCGAGCCGCGAGATCTCCCGGTCCTTGGCCGCCAACAGCTTTTTCCAGTCGAACGCGCTCTCGCCTACGTCCCAGCCGAAACCAACCGCGTCCTCGAAATGCTCCGCATATTGGGACGCGTAGACAAACAGCTTCTTCGGCACGCAACCGCGGATGACGCAGGTTCCCCCGAACCGGTATTCCTCTGCGATCGCGACGCGCTTGCCCAGGGACGCGGCGACCCTGGCCGCCCTCACCCCTCCGGATCCGCCACCAATCACAAACAGATCGTAGTCATAGGCGGCCATGTGCCTCTCCTTCAGAATTGTCGGCGAATTGGACTGATATAGCGATACGAGGCGCAATAACAAAAGCCCGGACTGTGCCGGGCTTTCTCGAATGTTCCCCTCGCGACCTGTTTAGGGCTTGGGGGCCGGGGTCGGCGGCGGGGCGGCAACCTCGCCGCCGGCAGACGCGGGGTCGAGGGCCGGCGCCGTGGCCTGGGCTGCATCTATGATCCCGCGCAGGTTCTGCGAGCTCTGGTTCGTCAGGTCCCGGGAGATGCCGTTCGCCCAGATTTCGGCGGCTTTGACAAGTTCCCGGCTCACCAGCGGCTGGGTATTGAGCAGCTTCTTCCCGGCCTCGGTATTGAAGAAGGTTGAGATCGCCTTCAGTTCATCGACGGAGAAGCTCTTCGCGTAGATAGTGGCAGCCTCCTTTTCCAGATCGGCGCGGCGGGGCGCAAGTGCCAGTGCCTGCTCGTCGACCACGTTGGAAATCTGCTCCTGGAAGTTCGGAGAAGCCTGGATGAACTGGGCCTTCAGGCGCTCTGCCAGGCCCGGCAGGATGTTGTCGTAACGGTCCGTTACGTTCAATGCGCTGATCGCTTCCCGGGCGGCGGCAAGCTGGGCCTCCGAAACGTCCTGGGCCTGAACCGACACCGTCGCGGTGCCCGAAAAGAGGATCGCCAGAGCGGCGGCACGGCCAAGAACGGCGAGTCTGATCATGAGTGTTGCTCCTAGTTTAATTCGTCTCAGAGGCAGTTAGCGTCCGCACCCCGCCGGAACCGGCAATAATGGCAAGGGACGCCATGTGAATGAACAGTCCATGCTCGACCACGCCGGGGATGGAATTCAGCGCCGTGGAAAGTGCCTCTGCATCAGGAATGAGGCTGAAAGATGCATCAAAAATATAGTGCCCCCCGTCCGTCATGAAGACTTCGCTGCCAACCTTGCGCAGCTTCAGTTCCCCCGAAAGCCCTAGCCTCGCGGCGGCCTTCTCGATGGCCAGGCAAGTCGCAGTGCGGCCGAAAGGGTTGACCTCGATCGGCAGGGGAAACGCGCCGAGGTTGTCGACAAGCTTGGTCTCGTCGGCAATGACGATCATCCGGCTGGAGGCAGCCGCAACGATCTTCTCTCGCAGCAGGGCGCCGCCCCCTCCCTTGATCAGGGTCAGGTCGGTGGCAACCTCGTCAGCCCCGTCGACCGTCAGGTCAAGCTCCGGAAGCTCGTCGAGGGACTTGAGCGGAACGCCGAGCTCGACGCACAGTCTCGCCGTACGCTCCGAGGTCGGGACACCTTCGACCCGCAGGCCGGAATGCACCCTTTCCGCCAGCAGTCTTACGAATTCTTCTGCCGTGGAGCCCGTGCCGATCCCGAGCCTCATCCCGTCCTCGACATGCGCCAGTGCGGCCGCGGCCGCCTTGACCTTCATTTCCCGGGCGTCCATTCGCCAAAAGCTCCCCAACTGTTCCGTCGCACGCTGTTTACACGCCTCGTCCATCAAACGAAAGTCCCCCGCCCGGTTTTGGCGAGGCTTTTACGGACGATGCGAATCTCGCATATTTGCATTTCATGATGGATTTGCTTAAGGCGACCGCATCCGACAGAGCTTGCGAGGTTTCATTGACCGCTCCCCTCGTCATCTTCGATCTCGACGGCACCTTGATCGATACGGCACCCGATTTGATCGACAGCCTAAACCACACTATCATGAAATCCGGGCTTGAACCCGTCACCTTCGAGGACCTGACGCATCTGGTGGGTCAGGGCGGGCGCGTCATGATCCGCCGGGCCTTTGCCCTCAGGAAGACGCCCATCGACGAGGCGACCACAGACCTGCTGTTTGCGGAGTTCATCAACCACTACCGGGATCATCTTCCCGGCAAGAGCAGGCTCTACCCCGGGATCATGGATTGTCTCGAGCGCCTCGCCGGTGCCGGGATGCAAATGGCGATCTGCACCAACAAGATCGAACAGCTCGCCTATCCGCTGGTCGAGCGCCTCCGCCTCAAATCATGGTTCCCGACGATGACCGGCGGCGACACCTTTCCGGTCCGCAAGCCCGACGCCCGGCACATCCTCGGGACTATCGAAATGGCGGGCGCGGACCCGGCAGCAAGCATCATGGTCGGGGACAGCGTCAACGACATCCTTGCGGCTCGGAACGCGGGCATTCCCTCCATCGCCGTCGACTTCGGCTACTCCGACGTGCCGGTAGCTGCGCTTGATCCCGATCATGTCATCAGCAGCTTCGATCAGCTGACGACGGAACTGGTGGACGGCTTGCTTTCCCGCGCCGTGGGCCCTGTCGCAGCGGACACGTAGTCGCACGCATGAAAAAAGGCGGCCCGAGGGTCGCCTTCTATTCGGTGCACTGTATCTGGCTCAGCTCTGTGCCGCGCGGGCCTTCGTCGTTGCCTCGAACGCCTTCACGACAGCCGCATCGCGACCGTATACGTCGTCGAAGAACTGCACTCTTCCATCCTTGTCCGGCCACGCGGTGAAGTAGGAGACGTATACCGGTATGTCTGCCGTGACCTTGGCCGCGACGTTCTTGCCACCCGCGATCCGGGCGTTAACGTCCTCGATCGTGGTCCCCAGAACGGCTGCGGCCATCTTGCGCGGTTCGTCAAGCCGCACACAACCGTGGCTCAGGGCCCGCATGTCACGCTGGAAGAAGCTCTTCGATGGCGTGTCGTGCATGTAGATAGCGTGCGCGTTCGGGAAGAGGATCTTCAAATCCCCAAGGGCATTATCGCTCGACGGTGGCTGCCGGACGGAGACGTTCTGGGTCGAACCATACCAGTTGACATTCGTCGAGGAGACCGTCCGCCCGTTGACTGCAACCTCGTAGCCCAGCCTGTCGAGATAGCTCGGGTCCTTCCGCAGATGCGGAAGCATCTCGTTTACGATGATCGACTGGGGGACACCCCAGTAGGGATTGAACTCAACGGTTTCTATGCGATCCTGGAAGAAATAGGTCTGGTTCGCCTTGGATCCGACGACCACCCGCATGGACAGCTTTTCCGCACCGTCCTCGTGGTAATACACCATGTAGGCGGGCTGATTGATAAACACATACCGCTGTCCCAGGTCATCCGGAAGCCAGCGCGACTGCTCCATCGCGATCACCAGCTTCTGGATCTTGTCCTCAGAGGTGTGGCCGACCATCTTGCGGACGGTCGCGGCTCCGATCACGCCATCAGGCTTGAGCCCCGCTTCGGTCTGGAAGGATTTCACGACTTCGACAAGTTCCGGCGTGTAGTCAGGCGTTTGCCGATAGGAAGCCAACGTAACCGCATGCCTCGTCTTCAACTCGTCGGAGGCGGACCGCTCGATCGCCGCGATGACGTGCGGCATGTCGGAACTGCTATTACCGGGTTTCAGCAGAAAACCCGTCGGAAGCGACAGCTGCGGCCCGTTTTCGGCGGCTTCCGTACGCAGCCTCGCGAGTTCCGACTTCAGCGCCAGGAAATGGGCACTCTTTGGGGCAAGGGCTTCGAGGTATCCGGCCGCATCCGGCCCGCTTGCGGCGAACGGCAGGACGAGCGCGAGCTTGACCTCCTTCCGCTTGAAATCGTGATAGCCCGAAATCCTGTTCGGGTCGATGCGTCCGCGCAGCATGTCCTGGGCAAACACCAGCACTTTCGCCGATAGGGCCAGTTCGAACTGCATCAGCGCACGATCATGAGCGTCCGCCGGAGAAACGGCCTGCGCCGCTGCAGCATCCGCGTTCACGACGGCTTCGGTGGGGGCGACAGTTTCGGGAGCGGCCGCAACGCTCGCCGTCATCAATGAGGGCACCGCGACGCGGTAGTCGGCAGGATCCAGGCCGTATTCGCCGGCCCGGTCGAGGAGCGACAACACCCCTCTGGCTTTCTCGTTCACGTCGCCGTCGGCAACCCAGATCGGATCTGCAGTCTTGCCATAAAAGGCCTCAAGGGCGCTCGCGACCTCGGAGGAGGCGCTCACCTTCGACTCGGCGAGAAAACGCGCAGCGCCCGTCGCCGAAGCCGCCGCAAAGGTGGCTGTCTTCACCGACCGTTCCGTGTCGGGCTTGTAGGTGTAGTAGCGAGGACCGGACACCTTCGGCAGCGGCTCCGGATCGGCAAGGCTGCGTTCGCTCGGAACGTTCCTGCCACGCTCGACGCCGGGCAAACTCGTCTCGGCTTGACGAGCGCGGTTGGCACCAGGCCCGCCGCGCAGGATATCCATAAGCGTTATCGCATGCGCTGGGGCAGTTGCTCCGGCAAAGATCGAGACACTCGAAACAAGCGCGAGTGCCAAAGAGATTTTTCTGTAGTTCTGCTTCAATGTCTTCCCCGTCGCCTGCGTCCCACGTCCTGGCCGCGGGTCCGAAATGTACTACGCGTCTAGCCGATCGCGTAAGGGATGGAAAGAAACGCCGTCCTTCTTCTCAAGGTGCGAAGCGATCGGAGAAGGCGGCGAATCTCCCCGCGAAAGTTAAGAAAATATTCGTTAAATTTTTACTGACAGCGCCCGGCACAATGAATCCGGGCACGGACCCACGCTGGAACAAAAGCGCGCTCCGTGTCAAAAAAGGCACGCCAAAAGTCGCATGGCAACCGGGAACGGCGGTCTTGCGGACAGGCCGCAATCGTATAGTAATGCCGCCGGCCGCATCGGGAGGGCAGGCTTTTTCCGCCACCCCGTCGGCCGAGGAATCAAACAGGGGCAGCGAACATGGCACCGAACCGCACGGAAACCGATACCTTTGGACCCATCGACGTCGACGCCGATCGCTATTGGGGCGCGCAGGCGCAGCGTTCGCTCGGCAATTTCAGGATCGGTTGGGAAAGGCAGCCCGCCTCCGTCATTCGCGCGCTCGGCATCGTCAAGCAGGCAGCCGCCCGTGCCAACATGGACCTCGGCGGACTTGACCGCGACCTTGGCAAGGCAATCATCGAAGCGGCCCAGGAAGTCATCGATGGCAAGCTCAACGACCATTTCCCGCTGGTCGTCTGGCAGACCGGTTCCGGCACGCAGTCGAACATGAACGCCAACGAGGTGATCTCCAATCGCGCAATCGAGATGCTCGGCGGCACCATGGGCTCGAAGAAGCCGGTGCATCCCAACGACCATGTCAACATGAGCCAGTCGTCCAACGATACCTACCCGACGGCCATGCACATCGCTTGCGCCGAGCAGATCGTGCACCACCTGGTCCCGGGGCTGAAGCGCCTGCACGCCGCTCTTGATGACAAGGCCAAGAGCTTCTCCCACATCATCAAGATTGGCCGTACCCATACCCAGGACGCGACACCGCTGACGCTCGGCCAGGAGTTCTCCGGCTATGCGGCGCAGGTGGCCTCCGCCATCAAGCGGATCGAACTGACGCTGCCTGGCCTCTACGAACTCGCCCAGGGCGGCACCGCCGGCGGGACCGGCTTGAACGCACCGGTCGGATTTGCGGAAAAGGTCGCCGAGGAGATCGCCGGCATCACCGGCCTCCCCTTCGTTTCCGCACCCAATAAGTTCGAGGCGCTCGCCGCCCACGACGCGATGGTCTTCTCGCACGGCGCGATCAATGCGGCCGCGGCCGCCCTGTTCAAGATCGCCAACGACATCCGCTTCCTCGGCTCCGGACCGCGCGCCGGCCTCGGCGAACTGGCCCTGCCCGAGAACGAGCCCGGCTCGTCGATCATGCCTGGCAAGGTCAACCCCACGCAGTCAGAAGCATTGACCCAGGTCTGCGCCCACATCTTCGGCAACAACGCGGCCATCACCTTCGCCGGTAGCCAGGGCCATTTCGAGCTCAACGTCTACAATCCGATGATGGCCTACAACTTCCTGCAGTCAGTCCAACTCCTGGGCGACGCAGCCGTGTCCTTCACCGATAACTGCGTGGTCGGCATCGAAGCGCGTGAAGACAACATCAGGCGCGGGGTCGAAAACTCGCTGATGCTGGTGACGGCGCTGAACACGCGCCTTGGCTACGATATCTGCGCCAAGATCGCCAAGACGGCGCACAAGAACGGCACGACGCTCCGGGAGGAAGCCGTCGGTGGCGGCTATCTGACGAACGAAGAGTTCGACCAGTACGTCCGCCCGGAAAACATGATCGGCCCGAAGTAGTCGGAGAGATCCGGAACGTGGCTGGCGACGCGTCGCCGCCAGCCACGTTCTGCAGTGCTGCCTTCTGCCGAACTACCCGCCCCTTCGGCCATCGAACGGGGGATCGCCGTGAGGCGTGGCTGCCGGCAGCCGAACACCCGTCGGGCCGCTTGTCACCGATCACTTAATTCTTTCCCAATAGTTTTCACATATAATTCCCGCGTGGTAGCAAGCTAAGCTGGGATGAAACGGGGATCGCCAATGACGACGACATCGGCGCCAAAAGCGCAATCGAGCGATCTGATCAGTCAGATCATCTATGCGGTGCGCTCCATGGGAGTGGCCCCCATTCCGCGCAACTACCAGCTTTTCTACGAGGCATACATAGGGTCGAACCCCGAGCTCACCCGGGATCTCGCGGCGCTCGGCAGCCGCGCCACCCAGGACGAACTGGACGAGTTGGCCCATCGTCATCTCGGGGTCGGCCATGAGGCGGTCATCGAGGACGCACATGCGAGGATCCTCGGCGAACTTGAGTCCGTGTTGAAGCTTCTGCGCCAAGAGCAGAACTCCCTTGAAAGCTATAGCAAGCTCCTCGGCGAAACCGCATTGAGGATCAACTCGAAGAGCAATTTCTCGGCCGACCTTCTCAGCAGCGCCATATCACTTCTCAGTGAAGCGACCGGGACGACGATCGCCCATGGAGAGCAGACTGCCGGCGGGGTCGCTGAACGGTCGCAGGAAATGGATCTCGTGCGCCGGGAACTCGACGCATACAAGCGGATCGCAAATACCGATTCACTCACGAGGATCGCCAATCGCCGCGCCTTCGACGAGCGGCTTGCCACCGTCTACAACAACACCACGACGCTACCGGTTACGGCACTCGTTCTCGGCGACATAGACAATTTCAAGAAGATCAATGACAACTTCGGGCACCCGGTGGGCGACAAGATCCTCGCCAGCGTGGCGGCGATCATTCGTGCCAACGTGCGCAAGGATGTGTTCGTTGCCCGCTCCGGCGGCGAGGAATTTGCAATGATCGTCGAAGGCAACACGCCGGACGAGGTGATGATCATCTGCGAGCGCATCCGTCGTGCGCTTGAAACACGCACCTTCCGCAATTCCCGCTCCGGCCAGGACTACGGCCCGATAACGATGTCGCTCGGCTTCGTGATGGGATCGCAGGCAAGCGACCCGGGCGAACTTTATGCCAATGCCGACACCGCCCTCTACCATGCGAAGAACACCGGCCGAAACCGCACGATATTCTTCGATGATGCGCTGAAAAAGGACTACATCGGCAAGAGTTGGCTTATCTACAAGAAGTAGCCTGCGGTTCCCCGTTCAGCAGCCCGCGCCTGGGAAGATCGCCTTCCACAGACGGATGGTCCTTGTCCTGTATGGGCTTTCAGCTCAGCGAGGCGGTTGCGGAGGGTTGCGGCTCAGACCTTTTGCCGCCAGCTCTGCCTCGTAATCGGCAAACATTTCGGCTCCGCGTTCGCCGAGCTCCCTGAGGTAGGACCAGGTGAAGATGCCGCTGTCGTGTCCGTCATCGAAGGCAATACGCACCGCGTAGTTTCCTGTCGGCACGACGGCGCGGATGCCGACATCGCGCTTGCCCGGCACCGTCACCTTCTGACCCGGGCCATGCCCCTGCACCTCTGCCGACGGAGAAAGGACGCGCATCATTTCGGCCCCGAGCTGGAAGGCTGCGCCGTCCGTGAAGGTAACAACCAGGCTGCGGCGATCCTTGGACACGCGCAGTTCCGTTGGCCAGATGTCGCTCATGAATAGCCTCCGCATTCGCCGGTTCATGTGACGGCTTATGGACTTCGCGCGCCCGCGGCAAGCGGTTTTGCAGATCCCCCTGTTCTTGGCGCCCGGAGTGTCCTAGACTTGACCCGAAGGTTCGAGATACCCACTTCCGGCAAAAGGGAGATCGTCACGTGAACAGTTTCGCAGGGCCGATTGGTGGCGCCGCTCCACTGGCTTCCGACCGGAAGGCGATGATCGATCCGTTCAAGCGCGCCATCACCTATCTGCGTGTCTCGGTCACGGACCGGTGCGATTTCCGCTGCACCTACTGCATGGCGGAAAACATGAACTTCCTGCCGAAAAAGGATCTGCTCACTCTCGAAGAGCTCGACCGGCTCTGTTCCGCCTTCATCGCCAAGGGTGTGCGGAAGATCCGCCTCACCGGCGGGGAGCCGCTGGTTCGGAAGAACATCATGCACCTGGTGCGCAGCCTCGGAGAGCATGTCCGCACCGGCGACCTCGAAGAACTGACGCTGACCACCAATGGATCGCAGCTCGGGCGCTACGCCGAGGAACTCTACGACTACGGTGTACGCCGCATCAATGTCTCGCTCGATACCCTCGACCCGGCCAAGTTCAAGGCGATTACCCGCTGGGGCGACTTCCACCAAGTGATGGCGGGCATCGACGCGGCACAGAAGGCCGGGCTCAAGATCAAGCTCAATGCCGTTGCGCTCAAGGAGCTTAACGCCGCCGAGATTCCCGAGATGATCCGCTTCGCCCACGGACGCGGCATGGACATGACCGTGATCGAAACCATGCCGATGGGCGAGATCGAGGAAGACCGGACCGACCAGTACCTGCCCCTCTCGAAGCTTCGCGCCGATCTCGAGCGGGACTTCACGCTGTCGGATATTCCGTACAAGACTGGCGGTCCCGCCCGTTACGTCGAGGTCAAGGAAACCGGCGGGCGGCTCGGATTCATCACCCCGATGACCCATAATTTCTGCGAAAGCTGCAATCGGGTCCGCCTGACCTGCACCGGCACACTTTATATGTGTCTTGGACAAAACGACGCCGCCGACCTCCGGACCGCGCTTCGGGCATCTTCCAGCGACGAATACCTGCACGCGGCGATCGACGAGGCCATCCTTCGGAAGCCGAAGGGCCATGACTTCATCATCGACCGGCAGCACAACCGACCCGCCGTCGCGCGCCACATGAGCGTCACCGGCGGCTGAGACGGGGCTCGCGCAGGGCAGATCCCATCGCGATAAGGCCGCTTGGGCCAGCCTTATCTGGTTACGCAAGAGCAGGGAAAACCACTCAGGCTGCGTCGCGAGCGCGAAGTCCGGCCCCGCCCTTCATCTGCCCGCCCTGGTCACCGGTCTTGAACCGCTCGATCTTTTCGGTAAGCGTCTCGACGCGGCGACGCAGCCCATGGATCTCGGCGTTGTTTTCCTCGACCATCGCGGCGTTGCGTTGCGTGATCAGTTCCACATCCTGCATCGCCTGGGTGACTTCGCTGATGCCGGTCGACTGCTCGCCGGTGGCGGCGGAAATCTCGGCGACGAGTTTGCGGACGTCGGTGATGTGCGAGATGATCTCCGACAGGGCGGAGCCGGTCTGTTCGACGAGATGAACACCGTTGCTGACCTGGGTCGAACTTGCTGAGATGAGACCCTTGATTTCCCGGGCGGCGCCGGCACACCGCTGGGCGAGTTCGCGCACCTCCTGTGCCACGACCGCAAAACCGCGGCCGGCCTCGCCTGCCCGAGCAGCCTCAACCCCGGCGTTGAGCGCCAGCAGGTTGGTCTGGAAAGCAATTTCGTCGATCACACCGATGATCGTGGCGATCTTGTCGGACGAACGGCTGATTTCACCCATTGCGTCGACGGCGCGCGCGACGATCTGGCCGGAGCGGACCGCGAACTCTTCCGTCTCGTTAACGGACACTGACGTCTGCCGCGCCCTTTCCGCCGTGGCGCGCACGATCTCGCTCAGGTGCCGCAATGCGCGCGAGCTTTGTTCAAGCGCGGCCGCCTGCTGCTCGGTGCGCCGGGCAAGATCATCAGCGGAAGCTGCAAGATTGCCCGTGCCGCCGTCGATCTCCTCGGTGGTCAGCCGCACATCCACCAGGGTCGCCCGAAGGGCTTCCACCGCCTGATTATACGTTCTGGCCATCTCCACGAAGTCTTGCGGGAGGTTCTCGTCCATGCTGCGGGCAAGATCGCCTTCCGCGAGCTTCCCAAGCACATCCGAAAGCGCCGTCAAGGCCTGCCGCTGTTCGCCAGCTATGCGCGCCCGATCGGTTGCACGCCGCTCCGCTTCCGCGTTGGACAGTTGGCGTGCCGCGGCCGCTTCCTGTTCAAGCCGGACGTTCTCCACGGCTGCGTCGCGGAAGACAGTGACCGACCGCACCATGTCCCCGATTTCGTCGCCGCGTTCCCGGCCTTCGATGCTGACTTCCAGGTCGCCGGCGGCAAGCCTTTTCATGACATCGGTGACACGCCGCAGCGGTCCGCGAAGCGTCTCGACCAGCATCAGTCCTCCGGCGATCGCCAGCACGGTGCCTATCACCATGGCGAACACCGACAACTGGGCGGACCGCTCGCTGTCTTCCTTGCCCACCTCCTGTGCCTGCGCCACGAAATCCTTGAGCCCGGCCATGCCGGCGGTCACCGTTGCGGTTGCGACGGAGCGTGCCCTGTCCCACTCGGCAGCGATGGCAAGACTTTCCGACGATGCCTGCTCCAGAGACGTGAGCAGAGCTTCCAGCTTCGGGCCGAATTCCTGCACCGCCGGGTTGATCGACAGCTCCGAGACTTGTGCGCTGGACGAGTTCAGCTGAGCCGTGGCGGACAGGATATCGTTCCGACGATCCCCGGTGGGACTTGCAAGCAATCGCTCCGTGTACAATTGCAAGTCGTTGATGATCTCGAGCGAACGATTGATCTCGGCGAGAAGGCTCCTGAGCTTGCTCACCTCCCCTTCCAGTTCCACGAAACGCTCGGACGCATCGCCCGACTTCTTGGTGACTTCTGCAACCAGGATATTCTGGTTCTTTGTCAAGGCAGCCGTCGCGTTGCGCAATGCCTGAGCCTTTTCGGACAACGGCAGTTCGCCCTGGGCCGTCTTGAGCAGGTTGTCGGCGCTCTGCTCCACATACATCATGAGCGTGCGCCCGTTGGCCGACAACATCTCCGCGACCTTGCCGAACTCGTCCCTGAGCGCCTCGCCGTAAAGAAGTGCTGCCTTCACGGCATCCTCGTCGCTCTCGGCAACCCGCACTGCTTCCTGCAGATTGTCGATCCGGCGTGCGATCGACCGGTAGGCGAAAATCTCGAACAGGAGTTTCTTGGCGAACCGCTCCTTGCCGTCATATTGCTTCTGGATATTGGCCATCTGCTTGTTCACGCCGGCGGCCGCCTCGCGCACCTGGTCGACAATGCTGTTGATCGCGGCGACGTTGCCGACGCGGCGCTGCTCGGCTACCCAGAGGCCATCGACATCACTGGAGAGCCTTGCCTCCAGCGCAGACACGACGGCGACCCGTTCTTTATCTCCTTCGGTGACCAGAAGGCGGCCAAGCCTGGCCGCTCCGTCGGCCTGCCGTGCAATGCCGCTGCGCAATGCGGCGAGCGTGTCATCCGTCGGGGCGTCCGTGAAATCCTGCAGGACGGCCTGCAGGTGCTCAAAGTCGCCGATGTTCTCGATCGTCGCCCGCGTCACGGTCATGTGGCCGTTCAGCATGTTGGCGGTATAATAACCCGCGAGCCCGACGCCGGCGATCAGCAGCACCAGGGGCACGACGAAAAGCAGGACCTTGGTGACGATCCTGCGGCCTTGAAGAAGACGATCCACGAACGACATGTTTTCCCTCGATCGGGCGTCCGCTTCGCGGGCATTCACGAAGCCGGGCGTCAGCATGATTCCAGCAT
>JAEYTV010000491.1 GCA_023433855.1 Pseudomonadota bacterium
CTGCACAACCACCCGATGCGCCAGGACCTCGTGGTCGGTGACGGTCACGTCCACCATGTTGCCGATTTCGATCCCGTCGCCATGAAAATGGAAGCCCGGCTGCTTCTCGACTGGTACCTGCCCTGGAAGCGCGAGACGCCGGCGACGGATCGAGAGCGCGCTGATTATCTGTCGGTCTGGGACGGCCTTATCCGCGAGCTCGACGGCGCGGAAAAGAACCTGCTGCTGCGGGACTTCCATTCACCCAATATTATCTGGCGACCACAGGAATCCGGCGTCCGGCGCGTTGGCCTCATCGACTTTCAGGATTCGATGATCGGCCCAACGGCCTACGATCTTGCCTCGCTGGTACAGGATGCGCGGGTGGATATTCCCGACGGACTTGCCCGGCAGATGATGACCGACTACGTGGCACTCCGCCGCTCGCTCGGTCCCTTCGATGAAGCCGCCTTCATGAAGGCCTGGTCGATCATGGCGGCGCAGCGCAACTGCAAGCTTGCCGGCCTCTGGGTGCGGCTCCTGCAGCGCGACGGCAAGCCCGGTTATCTGCAGCATATGCCGCGAACCCTACGTTATCTTTCCACGGCGCTCCGCCACGAAGCGCTCGCCCCCTTGCGCGATTGGTGCCGGCGGGCTGGAATAGCCCTTCCCGAATCATAAGTATCGAGTTCGATGATCATCAAGGAAGCTATGGTTCTGGCCGCGGGTCTTGGCACCCGCATGCGCCCGATCACCAATACGATGCCGAAGCCGCTGGTAAAGATCGCGGGCAAGCCGATGATCGACTACGTTCTCGACTCCCTCGCCCAGGCGGGCGTCGAGCGGGCAGCGGTCAACGTGCATCATTTCGCCGATCAGATGGAAGACCATCTGAAATCCTATGGCGGCCTCGATATCCTGATCTCCGATGAGCGCGACGCTTTGTTGGACAATGGCGGCGGAATCGTGAAAGGCCTGAGGCTGCTCGGCCGCGACGCCATCTTCGTCATGAATGCCGATCTCTTCTGGGTGGGAGAGAAACCGGGGCAGCCGAGCAATCTCGAGCGGTTAGCCGGGTTCTTCGATCCCGACCGGATGGACATGGCGATGCTGTGCGTGCGCATCGACGATACCACCGGCCATAATGGCATCAACGATTTCAGCATGGCGCCCGACGGCCGCCTGGCTCGCTACCGAGATGACAAGTCCAATCCCGTCGTCTATGCTGGCGCATTCGCCATGAAGCCGGAATTCCTGGACGACGCACCGCGTGACCCGTTCAACATCAACACCTATTTCGACAAGGCGATCGCACGCGGCCGACTTTTCGGCATGATGATGGATGGCCATTGGCTGACTGTCGGTACGCCCGAAGCGATCGGCGAAGCGGAGGAGACGATCCGGCGGTTGCGGGTGTCGGCGTGACCTGATGACCGTCCCAGGAAGAAACCCCGCGCGCGTCTTCACCATCCCACCCGGAGCGCCATTTCTCAACACCCTTGCCACGAGCCTCTGCCGGGGCCAGCTGGACGAGAACTTCCGTTACGACGAGAACGATCCCCTCTCGCTTGCCGACGTGACGATCTTCGTGCCTACCCGACGCGCCGCCCGTGTGCTGCGTTCGGAATTCGTCGAACTGCTCGGCGGGCGCTCGGCCATCCTGCCGGTCATCCGCCCGCTTGGTGAAACCGATGACGACAGCGGTTACTTCGATCTGGTGGCGCCGGAAGAGATGGACCTTGCTCTTCCGATCAGTGGTACAGCCCGCCTGCTGGAACTCGGCCGGCTGATTCTTGCCTGGCGTAACCGGCTCCCCAAGGTCGTGCTGGACATCCACTCCCAATCGCCTCTGGTCGCTCCCGCCAGCCCGGCTGATGCGATCTGGCTTGCCCGGTCGCTCGCCGAACTGATCGACTCGATCGACACGGAAGAACGCAGCTGGGAGGATCTCGGAAAACTCAACACCGGCGAGCATGCGCTCTGGTGGCAGCTGACGGCCGAATTCCTGGCGATTGCCAGCGCCTTCTGGCCGGCGAGGCTTGATGAACTGCGCCGGTCTTCGCCGGCCAAACACCAGGCAGCCATTCTGCGAGCTGAGGCTCGCCGCATCTCCGGCAGGGCACACAAGGGACCGGTCATCGTCGCAGGCTCCACCGGTTCCGTACCGGCAGCCGCAGATCTGATCGCAACCATCTCCAAACTGCCTAACGGAACCATTGTCCTCCCCGGCCTTGATCTTTCCATGACAACCGATCAATGGGCTATGATCGGCGAAGAGGCCGTCGCCGGCCGGATCGAACCCGTCGGCCGCAGTCATCCCCAGTTCGGCCTCTTCCGGCTGCTGCAGAAGCTTGGCATGACTCGCGAAGATGTTGCCGTAGTGGGAGAGGTTGCCGATGATCTGGCTTTCCGTGCTGCCGCAATTTCACAGGCACTCGTTCCGGCCAAGGCGACTGATCACTGGAAGGCTTGGCGTGACGCAGTCGATCCGGCCCTTCTGGCCAAGGCATTTGCCGATGTCTGCCTGATCGAATCCTCCAATGAACGAGAGGAGGCCGTGGCGATCGCGATCGCGCTGCGCCTGGCGCTGGAGCAGCCCGGAGCGGCCGGCGGCGAAGCACGTGCGGCCCTGATTACGCCCGATCGCGCGCTGGCCCGCCGAGTGATGGCCGAACTTGCCCGGTTTGGTGTGGTCGCAGACGATTCGGCAGGTTCGCCGCTTTCCGGCACCTTGCAAGGAACGCTGATCCAACTGCTTCTGGAAGCCACGTTGCGTCCCGGCGACCCGGTGGCGATCGTCTCACTGATGAAGCATCCGCTCCTGCGGCTCGGCCTGCCGGCTCCGGAGTTGCAGTCGGCCGTCGAAGCACTCGAGGTGCTGGCATTGCGCGGCGGTATCGGCGACCTGGATATCGGTGCCTTGGAGCCGGTTCTAGAAACCCAGCTCGCCAGGCAGCTCGAAGACAGGCACACTCCCCAATGGCGGCAATCGCTGCCGGAGGATTCCGCCGAGAAGGCCCGTGATCTCGCCCGAAGACTGGCGAGAGCGGTCGAGCCGCTGGTTCCAGTGCTTGTCCGCCGCCGCCCGGACGGGCGCGGGCTGACATCGAAGCTGACGCTGGACGACTGGGCCGAACGCACCGGCCGCGCGCTTGAGGCCCTTTGCCTCGACGAGGGGGGAGACCTGGCGTCGCTCTGGTCGGGCGAAGCCGGCGAGCGGCTGGCCGGCCTGCTGTCGGAGGTCATGGAGACCGACGGCCAGATGGAGGCCGACGGGCCGCAATGGATCGATATCGTCATGGCGCTGACCACCGGCGAGTCCGTCAAGCCCCGTTCACTCAGCCATCCGCGTGTCTTCATCTTCGGCACGCTCGAAGCGCGGCTGCAGAGCGTCGACACCATGATCCTTGGGGGCCTCAACGAAGGCTCCTGGCCCAGCCAGACGGTCAACAACCCGTTCCTCTCGCGCACGATGAAGACCGACATGGGTCTCGAGCCGCCGGAACGGCGGATAGGACAGCTTGCCCACGACTTCGAAATGGCCTGCGGGACCCGGCATCTGATCCTGTCGCGCTCGTTGCGAAAAGGCTCGACGCCGACAGTCGCGTCGCGGTGGCTGCAAAGGTTGCTGGCTCTCGGTGGAAAGCGGTTTGCAGACGAACTCAAGGAGCGTGGCGAACACTATCGGGCTTGGGCATCTGCCATCGATGTCGGGGAGAACCAGCCGGGTGCCAAACGCCCTGCCCCCAAACCACCCGCGGATACGCAGCCGACGAAGTATTCCTTCAGCGAAGTGGGACGGCTGCGCCGCGACCCCTATTCCATCTATGCGCGACGCATCCTGAAGCTCGATCCGCTCGATCCGTTCAACCGCGATCCCGGTGCCTCCGAACGCGGCACGCTCTATCACGCCATCATCGACCGCTATACGCGGGAAGGCCACAAGGCCGGATCGCCGGCAGCCAGGGACGCGATGCGGCGGATCACCGAGGAACTGTTCGACGCCGAACAATTGCCGCCGCATATCGACCGCGTCTGGCGGCCGCGCTTCATCGAGGTCGCCCGAGCGTTTCTTGATTGGGAGGAGAAACGCGCGCCGGACATCCGAAGCACCGCGACTGAAGTCGGCGCCGGGTTCGAGGTGGAAGCCGCGGGCATCCGCGTCACCGGCATTGCGGACCGCATCGACCTCAGGGGATCGGGTGAGGCGGATCTCGTCGACTACAAGACCGGCCTGAGCCCATCGGTTTCGCAGGCGCGCGCTCTTCTCGATCCCCAGCTCGCCCTCGAGGCCGCCGCCCTGAAGGCCGGAGCCTTCCGCGACATGGGTGCACAGCAGCCCGGCGATCTCATCTATGTCCGGCTTCGCCCCGGCGATCGCTTCCGCGCCGAAAAGGTCAATAACGAGGGGGCCAGTGCGACAGCCAAGCGCCAACCGAAATCCGCTCTCGATCTCGCGCAGGAGTCTCTCGACCAGCTCACGCGGTTCGTCGTCACCCTGCGCAGCGGGCAAGCCGGCTTTGCGTCTCGTCTCGTGCCGATGATGCAAAGCGATTTCGGCGGCGAATACGATCATCTGGCGCGTGTGGCCGAGTGGTCGACAGCCGACGACGAGGGGGAGGCCGAGGCCGATGAATGAGCATCGCCTGACCGAACTTCCAGAAAGCGACGATCCGATCCGATGGATCGACTGGACCACCGTGCAGCAATCGCTGGCGTCGGACCCGCGCAGTTCCGCCTGGGTTTCGGCCAATGCCGGCTCGGGCAAGACGCATGTCCTGACACAGCGGGTCATCCGCCTGCTGCTTTCCGGCAGCCGCCCTTCCTCGATCCTCTGCCTCACCTATACGAAGGCTGCGGCTTCCGAGATGTCGAACCGCGTCTTCCAGCGGCTGTCGGAATGGACGGTACTGTCCGATGACGAGTTGCGGCAGAGGATCAAGGACATCGAGGGCGCCGAACCGGATACTCTCAAATTGGCCGAGGCGCGGCGGCTATTCGCGAAGGCGCTCGAGACGCCGGGCGGGCTGAAGATCCAGACGATCCACGCCTTCTGTGAAGCCCTGCTCCACCAGTTCCCCCTGGAGGCCAACGTGGCGGGCCATTTTTCGGTGCTGGACGAGCGCGCTGCGTCCGCGCTGCTTGCCGAAGCGCGCCGTTCGCTGCTGACAGCCACATCAGCTGAGGAGGATCCAGCGCTCGCCGAGGCGTTCGCGCATGTCCTCGACCTGGGCGACGAGTTCGGGCTTGAGACCCTCCTCTCCGACATCATCGCCAATCGCACCGCCATCCGCCGATTCGCCGCGCATGCCGAGCGGAATGGCGGCATCGGGGTCGAGTTGAAACGGGTTCTCGGCCTGGGGGCCGCCGACACCGAGGAGAGTATCGCAGCCGGCTATTGGCCTTTGCCTGAGCTCTCCGGGCTGACGCTCGACCTCTACCTGTCGCTTGCGGATCAAAGAGGAGGCTCCAAGGTCGCGGACGTCGCCTATGGCTTGCGCTCTGTGATGCGCGAGCCGGATGTCTTCAAGCGCGCGCAGCAGTTGGACCAGATCTTCCTCACCCGCGAAGGCAAGCCGAAGGCAGACTCATCGCTGGTCGCCAAGGCCATGATGACTGCGGCGCCGGAACTCGCTCGGACAATCGATGCCGCCCGCGCCCATGTCGTCGCCTGCCGCGACCGGCTACGGCTGTTCCGGATGTTTTCGGCGACGAAGGCGGCGCTGACGCTCGCCGAGCGCCTGAACGGCGATTACGAGGAGCTGAAGAAACAGCGCAGCCTGCTCGATTTCGAGGATCTGATCGCCCGCACCGCCGATCTCCTGACCCGCGACGGCGTTAGCGCCTGGGTCCACTACAAGCTCGACCAGGGCATCGATCACATCCTCGTAGACGAGGCGCAGGATACAAGCCCGATTCAGTGGGCGGTGATCAAGTCGCTCGCCGAGGATTTCTATTCAGGCTCCAGTGCACGCGAGACCCGTCGCACGGTGTTTGCGGTCGGTGACGAAAAACAGTCCATCTATTCCTTCCAGGGAGCCCGGCCGGAGCGGTTCGCCGAGGAACGGAGCGAAACCGAAAAGCGGGTGCGAGCAAGTGGCCAGGCCTTTCATCCGGTCCGGCTGCCGCTGTCCTTCCGGTCCACCGCCGATGTGCTTGCCGCGGTCGACCGGGTGTTCTCGCTGGAGGAAAATGCGCGGGGACTGAGCGCCACCGGCGATCCTGTGCAGCACCGCTCCAACCGCATCGGCCACCCAGGCGCCGTCGATCTCTGGGATGTGGTGGTGCCGGAAATCTCCGAGCAGGAAGAAGACTGGACCGCTCCCTTCGATTCAACGCCCGACAAGGCGCCTTCGGCAATCCTCGCCACCCGCATTGCCAATCGCATCGACGAGATGATCGGCAAGGAGACCGTCATCGAAAAAGGAATCGAACGACCGATCGAGGCGGGTGACATTCTCGTCCTCGTACGAAAGCGCGATGCCTTTGTGAATGCATTGACCCGAGCGCTGAAACGGCGCGACAACATTCCGGTCGCCGGTGCCGACAGACTGCGCCTGACAAGCCATATCGCCGTGCAGGACCTCCTGGCACTCGGTCGCTTCCTGCTTCTGCCGCAGGACGACCTTTCGCTGGCGTCCCTCCTGAAAAGCCCGCTCTTCAACCTGTCGGAGGAAGACGTGTTCGAGGTTGCGGCCCTCAGGACCGAGAAGAACAGCGCCTGGGTCCAGCTCAACCGTCTTGCCGAAGAACAGCCGCTTCGTTTTCGTGACGCCGCGGAGCGGCTGCAACATCTTCTGCAACTATCGCGGCAGGCCAGCCCGCACGATCTGTTTGCCCGGATTCTGGGCCAGTATGGTGGGCGGCGCAAATTCCTTGGCCGCCTCGGGAGCGAAGCTGGCGACATCCTGGACGAATTCCTCACCTTCGCCCTCGACCACGAAACGAGGGGTCTGCCGGGGCTGCAGGCCTTCATCTCCACCCTCGAAATAGAATCGCCGGAAGTCAAACGCGAGCAGGATGCCGGCCGCAACGAAGTCCGGATCATGACGGTACATGCCTCCAAGGGTCTCGAGGCGCCGGTCGTTTTCCTCGTCGATAGCGGTTCGAAGGCATTTATCTCGTCGCACGTCGCGAGAC
>JAEYTV010000511.1 GCA_023433855.1 Pseudomonadota bacterium
GGCTCGGCGATCAGGCCGCAAGCGTCAGGCCGATACCCCAGGGATCCTTGAGGAATGTGCCTTCGGCAACCTTGCTGGTGGGGATCTCCTGCGCATCGAGGGCGGCGATCGCCGTGTCGAGGGCGGCCCTGTCGTTGAAGTGCAGCGTGTAGTCCGAAAGTCCTGTCATGTTGCCTTCCCGTGCCGAGGCGCCGCGGCTGTTCCAGATGTTGGCGGCCACATGGTGGTGGTAGCCGCCGGACGCAAAGAAGCTCGCGCCGGGATAGTGGGCCATCACCTTGAGGCCCAGCACGTCGCGGTAGAAGGCTTCCGCCTGGGGCAGATCCCCCACCTGCAAGTGGATGTGGCCGATCACCGTGCCGTCCGCCATGCCCTGCCACGGCGCCTGCGGCGCGCTGTCATGCAGGGCCTGAAGGTTCAGCCGCTCGGTGGCCATCGCCACGGTCCCGTCCTCGTGGAAAGTCCATTCCTCCGGCGCGCGGTCGCGATAGATCTCGATGCCGTTGCCTTCCGGATCCGAAAGATAGAGCGCTTCGCTGACAAGGTGATCGGAAGCGCCCTGGAGCTTCACGTCGTTGCGCACGGCATTCGCCAGCCAATGCGCAAGCTCCTGCCTGTTCGGCAACAGGAAGGCTGTATGGAAGAGCCCGGCCGCACCTCGCGGCGCCTGTGCAACGTCGGGCCGGGTGGTGAGCGTCAGAAGCGGCACGCCGCCGACCCCCAGCACGCGCTCGCTCGGGCTCTGTTCCACCACCTCGAGGCCGATGATCTTCTGGTAGAAATCGGACGTGGTGGCAAGATCGCGGACGACCAGACGGGCGCGGCGGACATAGGCAGGCCGGGTGACGGCGAAAAGTTGCTCGGTGGCTGACATCTTGAGATCCTCGTTACGACGGCATGCGCTGTCTGTTAACCTCTTATATCGCCCCGGCCGACGTTCACAGAAGTTCATAAAATGGCGATTGATCGTCTTCAAAAAGAGAACGATCTGGTTATTGACGTTGGTCAATGCAGCCGGAAGATTGATGGACCAGATAGGCGCATAATAAAAAGCACAGGAGACTCTGCATGTATCGGACCATCATCGTCGCTGTAGATGCCAGTCAGATCGACAAGGGCGAGAAGATATTCCGCAAGGCTTCCACCCTCGTCGACCAGGGTGGCAGCATGGTCCTGCTCAACGTGGTCGAGGATATTCCGGGTTATCTTCTTTCCGAGGTTACCCTCGATCTGGTGGTCAATGCACGCAAGGAATCCGAACTGAGTCTCCTCGGCTTGCGTGAAAAGCTGGGGCTTCCAGCGCAGGTCGAGATCAGGCAGGGCAACGCCGCGCGCGAGATCGTCGCGTGCGCCGCAGAACGCGAGGCGGACCTGATCATCGTTGCGTCCCACGGCCCGGACATGTCGAACTATTTCATCGGCGCCACGGCGGACCGCGTCGTGCGCCATGCCCAATGCTCCGTCCTCATCGATCGTTGAAAGGGAGGCTGCCATGGATACAACCAGATACGAAGCGCAACTGCGTGCGCGCAAGGCGGAACTGGAAAGCCGCCTGAACCGGATCGAGCAGGACTTCACCTCTCCCCGCAATCCGGACGACGATGATCGCGCGGTGGAACGCAACAATGACGAAGTGCTCGATGAACTGGGCGAAGCCGGTGAGAAGGAACTCACTGCGATCGAGGCGGCGCTCGGGCGCATTGCGAATGGTACCTTCGGCTACTGCACCCGTTGCGGCAGGCCGATCTCGGAAAAGCGCCTGGACGCCGTGCCGCACACGCCGCTCTGCCAGGATTGCGCCGCCGAAGTGGACGCAGGATCAGGCGGGTGAAACCGCTCGGTACTGACGCCTAAATCGAATGTGAATCGCTCATCTCTTGCCTTCCACGTCGGACCGCACCATTCTCGTTTCGATTTCACGGAAGGCAGCATGACCGAACGGTTCCATTTTGATTTTGGCCGACGTTACGATTTCTACGAGATCGTCGCCGATGGTATCATCCACGGCGTCGGGCTGATTTTTGCGCTGGTCGGCGCCACGGCGCTGATCTTTTATGCCACGGTCTGGTCGAGCCACGGCGAGATCGCCGCTGCCTGGATCTACGGGATGGGGCTGGTGCTCTGCCTGGCGATCTCGTTCACCTACAATATCTGGCCGCATTCTCGCACCAAATGGCTGTTGCGGCGGCTCGATCATTCCGCAATCTTCATCCTGATCGCCGCCACCTACACGCCGTTCCTTCAGCGGGGCGCGCATGATCCGTGGATCCTCGGCATGCTGCTGGCGATCTGGGCCACGGCCATCGGCGGCATTGCGCTCAAGTGCTTTTTCCCCGGTCGCTACGACAGGCTGGCGATCCTGCTCTATCTCGGCATGGGCTGGAGCGGGGTAATGGTGGCCGGTCCGATCTCCGAGTATCTCCCGCCCGTCACCGTCCGGCTGATCGTCATCGGCGGCCTCATCTATTCGATTGGCGTCATCTTCCATGTCTGGCAGAAACTGCGTTTCCAGAACGCCATCTGGCATGGTTTCGTGGTGGCGGCCGCCGCGGTGCATTACGGCGCGGTGATGACCTGCTTCAGCCTTTCCGGCGGAGTGTGAACGCGGCGCCGGCGGCTTTGACAGCGTTCGTCCGCCTGCTATAGGAAACGCATATCCACGACAGCGAAGGGTGTTATGAGCAGTATCCTGGTGCGCGATGCGGTGGAATCCGACTTGCCGGCGATCACGGAGATCTACAATGACGCGGTCGCCAACACGACGGCGATCTGGAACGACGTTCAGGTCGATCTCGCCAACCGGCAGGAATGGTTTGCCGTCCGCAGGGCTCGGGGTTTCCCGGTGCTCGTCGCCGAAACCGGCGGCCGGGTCGTGGGATACGCGTCCTACGGCGACTGGCGCGCCTTCGACGGATACCGCCATACGGCCGAACATTCCGTCTACGTGCACAAGGACAGCCGCGGGCTCGGCGTCGGCCGCCTGCTGATGGAGGAACTGATCGCGCGCGCAGCGTCGAACGGCGTGCGCGTGATGATCGCCGCGATCGAATCGGAGAATGCCGCGTCGATCCGTCTGCACGAGAAGCTCGGCTTTCGCATTGCCGGCCGGTTTTCCGAAGTGGGTACGAAGTTTGGCCGGTGGCTGGATCTCACCTGCATGGAACTGAAGGTTCCGGATCTGCAAGCCAAGATCTGAAGGGAAACGCATGCCCGAAATCCTCCGCATCGCAAACGACCATCTGGCTGTCGACGTCTCCTCGCTCGGCGCCGAGATGCAGGCACTGACCACCAGTGATGGCCGTTCTTGGCTCTGGAACGGCGACGCGGCCTTCTGGGCCGGCCGCGCCCCGATCCTCTTCCCGATCGTCGGCAAGGCACCGGAAGACCGGGTCGGCATCGAGGGCAGGTCCTATCCGATGGCGCAGCACGGTTTTGCCCGCCGCAGCGAATTTGCGCTCGCCGCGGCAACGGACACCCTCTGCCGCTTCGAGCTTGCCGCCTCGGACAAGACCCGCGAGGTTTATCCGTTCGAGTTCCTGCTGGCCGTAACCTATGTCGTTGACGGCCCCAGCCTTTTGGTCTCCGCCGAGGTGGAAAACAGGGACGATCGCGACATGCCGTTCGGCTTCGGTTTCCATCCTGCCTTCCGATGGCCGCTGCCGGGTGCGGAAGGCCGCGCCCACACCGTCACGCTCGACAACCGCGCCGAGCCGCCGCTGCTGCGTCTGGAAGGCGGCCTTCTCGATCCGGCGCCGCGTCCATCGCCTTTCCGCAGCGGAAGCTTGACGCTGGACCACGCGATGTTCGATGACGACGCGATGATCTTTCCTGAGGGCGCCGGCGAGGGTCTGACCTATGCCGCCGAAGGCGGTCCGGGCCTGAAGTTCTCCTTCGAGAACCTGCCCAATCTGGGGATCTGGCAGAAACTGCATGGGCCCTTCATCTGCATCGAGCCCTGGCATGGCATGGCGGCAGAACGCGGCAGATCCGACGATCTGGCGGAACGACCCTATGGCGTGACGCTGGAGCCCGGCCGCAAGGTCCGCTTTGCCTTCACCGTAGAACTGCCTGCCTGACCAAACGACAGCACCGGCACGTTTCTGCCGGAGGGATTGAGAACATCGCGATTGTCTGCGATGCTGAGGCCTCAATTCCTGCGAAGCCTGGGAGACTGACATGAAAGCGATCCTGTCCAACGAGAAAGGAAAGGTCATTCACAAGGACATCCCGCTTCATGCACACACGGTTCCAGCGCGCGAGGAAAAGCCCGCCGCGCCATAAGTCTCGCCAGTCTCTCCGAAACCGGCCCCAGAGCGGTGACCGCACGCGGCCCGCGCCGCGCCTGCGCAAGCTTTTATCCTACTACCGCCCGCATCTGCCGCTTCTCGTGGCGGATCTGCTCTGCGCCGTCCTGGTCGCCGCCACGGCCGTCGCCCTGCCGGTCTGCGCCAATATCGTCACCAGCCATCTTCCGGCCCTGGCCGACGGGCCGGAGGCCTACCGGCAGCTCATCATGATGGGCGCCGTCATGCTGTCGATCCTTGCCGTGCAGATGGCTGCCGTCTTCTTTATCGATTACCGCGGCCACGTCATGGGCATCCGCATCGAGGCAGCCGTCCGGCAGGAATTGTTCGAGCATTGCCAGAAGCTCTCCTTCAGCTTCCATGACCGGCAGCGCACCGGCCAGCTGATGAGCCGGATCACCAATGATTCCCTGTGGCTGGGAGAGCTTTTCCATCACGGTCCGGAGGATCTCGCGATCGGCCTGCTGAAATACGGCGGGGCGATGGTGGTGCTCTTCTACAT
>JAEYTV010000512.1 GCA_023433855.1 Pseudomonadota bacterium
GGCTCGCCCTTGAACATGGGCATGCGCACGATCACTCCGGAAAGCTCGGTGATGGCATCCGGGCGGCTTTCGCTGGTGATGAAGCCTTCCACAAGGCTGTCTTTCGGCCAGTCGAGCCACTCCACGGCCTTTTCGTTCAGGCGGGCTCCCACCGGCAGGTTTTCGGCGGAAACGAGAACCCTGACCGTCGGCTCCTTCTGGATGATGGTCTCCACCATTGCCGCGCCCTTCTGACCGGCAAGACGCACCGCGAGCAGGCCGGCGAGACCTGCCGCGACCACGGCAACGGCAAGAATGATGATACGGGTGGGCTTCATGGCCATACCTTGAGGAACTGTATTTCCTGTCAAGGATGGCGCGTATTGGTGTAATTATGGTTAATGAGGGACTTACGGCTTTGGTTAAGAAAGTCTATCTTGACTTTGTGGGCCTACTGCAAAGCTCTCGTGGCCAGTAAATAGATGGGACTCTGGCCAAACGTCAGGAGACCGGCGATCGCGATCGCGACCCCATAGGGGATCTTCTTCGCAGTTGACAGTGATGGCGGAAGAGGAATGCCCATTGCCGTCACCGTGCCGGCCTGCGACCGTAGCAGAAGAACGACGAGCGTCACCGCCCCGCCGACATAGCCGGTCGTGACCAGGAAGACCAGGAGCGAGTGGTCGAAGCCGTACCAGACGGCAATCGCTGTCAGCAGCTTTGCATCGCCGCCGCCCATGACGTTGAGTGCAAACAGGCCGAAGCAGACAGCGAATACGGCAAGACCTGCAACCAGGCTCATGCCGATATCGGCCCATGCAAGGCCCACGGTGGGCGCAGCGACAAGGAAGGAGGCCAGGAGAACCGCGCACAGCGGGTTCGGGATGGTCATGGTCCGCAGATCACTGATGGCGGCAATCACGAGACAAAGCGCGGGAACCGCACATATCGCAGCTGATATCGCAGACATTTCGGCACCGCCCGAACGTTTCCTGGACAGGGCATATCGGGGCCGCTCAGGCGAATGAGCGGCCCAAACAATCAGTATTTACTGGCAGTTGCCACCGGCGCCGCTGACGCAGCCTTCAACCTTGTCGCCGAGCGCGGCGAACGTATTGTCCAAAGCGCTGCCGAGAGTGCTGGCGCCAGCGATCAGAGCAACGGAGATCAGGGCTGCAATCAGGCCATATTCGATGGCCGTCGCGCCCGATTCATCCTTCTTGAAGCGAGAAAAAATCTTGAACATTGAACTCTCCTAACCCACGATTGTTGTTCAGCACTTCCCGACAACTGTTTCCCGTTGTTCGGATGGAGGCAATTTATCGGGCGAGGATTTCCGGCCACTTAAGAAACACGGTTACCGCGATGTTAACCGGCATCCGGAACATGAAGTGGTAAACAACGCTGCAACAAATATTCAAGTATTTAACAAAGCGGCGATATACATCATCCAATATAGAATAAGCTCTCGGCCTGTCATCACAAGCATTTGGGCAGATCTCAACGGGAAGCCCCTGATCGCCCGCAAAAACAAAGAACCGGACAAGCCCGTAGATGCCGGAATGAACACCACTTAACCGTTCATTCACCAATCCCGGCCATTCTCGCTGGACGACAACCCGCGTTCAAAGGCCGCTTCATGCTGTTCCGCCCTGTACTGGTTCGACTTGCCGCGCTTTGCGGATTGGTCCTTGCCGTTGCGGCGCAAGCGGCCGCTCAGGAAGAGCGCGATCCCGATCTTCTGCGGGTGTTCATGAACCATGCCCGCGTGCTGCGGCTCGACCGGCCTGTCAGCAAGGTCATCGTCGGCAATGCCACCGTCGCCGACGCTACAGTCGCGGATCCCACGACCATCGTGCTGACCGGACGCAGTTTCGGCACGACCAATCTCGTTCTGCTCGACGCAGACGGCAACGCCATCGCCGACGAGCGGATCCTGGTATCCATCGACGAGGGGAATACCGTGCGCGTCTTCCGCCAGACGGAGCGTTCCATCCTCTCGTGTACGCCGAACTGCGAGCAGCACGCCGAATTCAAGAACGACGGCACGTCGCCCTGATTGGCACAGGTCGTTAGAATCATCACGGCCGGCGCAACAGAATCTCAACAATCCCTTCGTACGATCCAGTTCCGGGAAGGGGTTGGACGAACAGCATGTGCCGAACTCACGAAAATAGAGGTCAGGATTCGCCTGGGGGAGCTCCCCGTGGACGGGCATGGCGACGTATAATTCGTTCACGCGAAGGCGCGGCGGCAATAGAGTTTGCGCTTCTTGCGATTCCGTATTTCATGATCGTCTTCGCGATACTGGAAACATTCATCGCCTATACTGGCGAACAGCTTGTCGGAAACGCCGTCAATACCATGGCGCGCAAGATCAGGACCGGCAGCATTACCGCCGCCATGGACAGAACGGAGTTTCGGGCTGCCTTCTGCGATGAAGTCTCCATCCTGATCAAGTGCAGCCAGGCTGAGATCGAGAACCCCGACAAACTCTGGCTCGATGTCCGCAGCTTTCCGAAGTTCGCCGACATTCCCAAGGCCGTGCCGATCGGACCGGATGGCGACCTCGACACCTCCTCCTTCGCCTACGCGCCCGGGGCCCAACAGACCATCAATATGGTCAGGGCTTACTACAAGTGGAGCATCATTACCGACCTCTTGCGCCCGTTCATCAGCAATGTCCGCCCTTCCAAAGGATCGGACTATTTCCTGATCGTCGAGACCTCCACCGTGCGGAATGAGGACTATCCGTGATGGCCAGCCTTCGTGAGCGACGCACCTTGTCAGGAATGGCGGCCCGCTTCAGGCGGTTCGTAGCCGATCGCCGTGGCGTGGGCGCGGTCGAATTTGCGCTTCTGGCACCGCTCCTGCTCAGCCTTTACATAACGTCCTTCGAGATCACGATAGGCTTCAGCATATCCAAGCGCGTGACGCACAGCGCCGGTACAATCGCCGATCTGGTCGCGCGGGAAACGAGCGACTTCAAAAAGACCTTCCTTCAGACCATGCCGGACGTGGCCGACAGTCTCTTCGTCCCCTACAAGGTCAACGATCCCGTCATCAGAGTTTCTGGCGTAACGGTCGATGCAGGCGGCAACCCGAAAATCCTCTGGTCATGGGACAACAGCGACGCCGCACCCTACGCGCCCGGGTCGCCCGTCAATATTCCGCCCGATCTCAGCATCCCAGGTTCATTCCTGATCCGCGCCGAAGTCGCGGTGAAGCACGAATTGCTGATGTTCATGCCCGGGATCGTGCCCACAGACATGCGGCGGATCACCATCCACCGCGAATATTTCTACAGCGCGCGCAAGGGCAAGGACCTCATCTGCACCGACTGCTGAGGGTGAAACGACCATTTTCTTTGCCAAGCCATCACCGTGACTATATGAGTGGCGGTTCACATAGGCAGAGAAATGCTGCCGAGACCGCGCTTCTTACCAGGTGAAAGATGGCACGCGCCTTCCTTTTCGTTCTCGACTCCTTCGGGGTCGGTGGTGCTCCGGATGCATCGGATTATGGCGATCTCGGTTCGAATACCCTTGGCCATATCGCGGAATTTTGCGCCGCCGGCGCTGGCGACAGGGCCGGCCTGCGGCAAGGTCCACTCCGACTGCCCAACATGTCGGCGCTTGGATTGCTCGAGATCGCCAAGCTCGCCAGCGGCGACCATCCGGCCGGAATGCCGATGCCGGAGCGCATATTCGGCCTGCATGGCGCAGCCAGCGAAACATCGCGCGGCAAAGATACGCCCTCAGGGCACTGGGAGATCGCCGGCACCCCGGTGATGTTCGACTGGGGCTATTTTCCGAAAGAGGGGGACGCCTTCTCCGCCGAACTGATCGAGACCATCTGCCGGGAGGCAGCCATTCCCGGCATCCTCGGCAACTGCCACGCGTCGGGGACCGAGATCATCGCCCGGCTGGGAGAGGAACATATCCGCAGCGGCAAACCGATCTGCTACACATCAAGCGACTCCGTCTTCCAGATCGCCGCCCACGAGGTACATTTCGGCCTCGACCGGCTGATCGATCTCTGCGAGACCGTGCGCGGGATCCTCAATCCCCTGAATATCGGGCGAGTGATCGCCAGACCGTTCGTCGGGGAAACCGCAGCCACGTTTCAGCGGACGGGAAACCGCCGCGACTTCTCCGTGCCTCCGCCGGAACCCACCCTGCTCGACCGGCTGATTCGAGGCGGACGCTCGGTCCATGCAGTCGGCAAGATCGGCGACATCTTTGCTCATCAGGGCGTCTCCCGCGTCATCAAGGCGGACGGCAATCCAAAGCTGATGGAGGCAACCCTCTCGGCGATGGAGGAAGCGACGGTCGGCGATCTGGTCTTCACCAATTTCGTCGATTTCGACATGCTCTACGGCCATCGACGCGATGTCGCGGGCTATGCGGCGGCACTGGAATCCTTCGATCTCGCAATCCCTGACATCCATCGGCGGCTGAAAACAGGCGACCTGGTGATCCTGACCGCGGATCACGGTTGCGATCCGACATGGCGGGGGACAGATCACACCCGAGAACGGGTGCCGATCATGGCGTTCGGTCCGGGGATACGATCACGCTCGATCGGCATCAGGTCGAGCTACGCCGACATTGCGGAAACAATCGCGGCTCATCTGTCGATCCCGCCCGGGCCCTACGGACGGAGCTTCCTGTGACAGCACATCTGCGGAAGGCCGAGATCCATTGCCATATCGAGGGTGCTGCACCGCCCGCTCTCGCAGCAGCGCAGGCCAGGAAATATGGCGTCGACACGCGCGGCTTTCTGCGGGGCGGGACCTATCTGTGGACCGATTTCTCCGAGTTCCTGGTGTGCTACGACAGTGTCGCCGCCCTGTTCAGGACCGCGGAAGACTATGCACTGCTGACAGAGACCTATCTCCTAGGCCTTGCGCAAGCAAACACGATCTACAGCGAGATCATCGTGTCGCCCGACCACGGGGACAGGATCGGGCTCGGCGCTGACGCCTATCTTGCGGGCATCTCCGATGGAATTCATTCGGCGCGGGAAAAGACCGGCATCGAGGCACGCATCATCGTTACAGGTGAGCGGCATTTCGGGCCGGAGCGGGTGATTGGAGCAGCACGGTACGCGGCGCGCGCAAGAAACCCTCTGGTCACCGGTTTCAACCTCGCCGGAGAGGAGCGTATGGGCCGGGTCGGGGATTATGCCCGCGCTTTCGACATCGCTCGTGACGCAGGTCTGGGCCTCACGATCCATGCCGGCGAAGTCTGCGGAGCGTTCAGCGTGGCGGATGCGGTCGACCTTGTGAAGCCTTCCCGGATCGGTCATGGCGTGCGCGCGATCGAGGACCCGGTACTCGTCGAACGGCTGGCATCATCCGGCACGGTGCTGGAGGTCTGTCCAGGCTCCAACGTTGCGCTGAAGATCTTCCCGGATTTCGACCGGCATCCGCTGAGGCAGCTTTCGGCCGCCGGCGTGCGCGTCTGCCTAAATTCGGACGACCCCCCATTCTTCCACACGTCGCTGGAAAGGGAATACGAGATCGCCTCGAAGGAAATGGGTTTTTCGGATTCGGAACTCGACGGGATGACGCGGACGGCCATCGAAGCCGCCTTTATCGACGAGGCAACCCGCTCCAGACTGTTGGCGCGTCTTGCCGAAGGGTCCTGACCCTCGCGCATGGGGATGAAACGGCGAAAAGCCGCGGACGACTTGCGAAAACGCCGGTTTTTGCTCAAAGAAGAGACTGCTAACGACAAGGGAAAGCTCATGGAAGGCGTCACCGTCATCGATCACCCGCTGGTGCAGCACAAGCTGACGATCATGCGCAAGAAGGAGACCTCGACGGCCGGCTTCAGGCGCTTGCTGCGCGAGATATCGACCCTGCTCTGCTACGAGGTGACCCGCGATCTCGAACTCACATACGAGAAGATAGAGACGCCCCTCGTCGAGATGGAAGCTCCTGTTCTGGAAGGCAAGAAGCTTGTCTTCGCGTCCATCCTGCGCGCCGGGAACGGCCTGCTGGAGGGCATGCTTGACCTGGTTCCTTCGGCACGCGTATCGCATGTCGGCGTTTACCGCGACCACGAAACGCTGCAGCCGGTCGAGTATTTCTTCAAGGCGCCGGACGACATCAACGAGCGGCTGGTTATTGTGGTGGACCCGATGCTCGCAACGGGCAATTCGGCCATCGCGGCGGTCGACAAGCTGAAGGAACGGGGAGCCAAAAACATCCGCTTCCTCTGCCTGCTCGCAGCGCCCGAAGGAATTCGGAACTTCCAGTCCGTGCACCCGGACGTCAGGATCTACACCGCGTCTATCGACAGCCATCTGAACGAACTCGGCTATATCGTTCCCGGCCTTGGCGACGCCGGAGACCGCATGTACGGAACGAAGTGAGCACCAAAGCGCCCTGACGGTTAGTCGAAGGGGCTTCGCTCAACGCAGGCAACGCGGCTGCCGCTACCGTCAGCCTATTCGACCGATGATGACGGGCGATGAAGGAGGCGGAGCGTCTCCTATGACGAAGCAGTTCACGATCTCGGCTGCGGCCCGCGCCGCATTGGCTTCGCTCCCGGCATGCACCACGGCGATCGGATCTCCTTCACCCACCTCTTCGCCGAGCGGCAACAGTTCGCCGATGCCGACGCTGTGATCGATGCTGTCGGAGACTTTTCGACGACCGCCACCGAGTTCGACAACCGCCATACCGAGCGCCCGTGTCCGGCAGGAGACGAGATAGCCGCTGCGCGGTGCCCGCACCGGCACGCGAACGGCAGCGGCCTTCAGGTGGGCCGACGGCCGGTCGCAAAAATCAGCCGGACCGCCGAGCGCGTGGACCATTTTCGAAAAGCGTTCCATCGCCTCGCCGGAGGAGACCGCCATGCGTGCATTCTCCTCCGCCTGCCGAAGATCGGGGAAGAGACCGGATTGAACCAGCATTTCCGCAGCTTCGGCCATCACGACGGCTTCCAGCCGGGTGCCCGCCTTCAGGCCCGAGAGAAAATCAACGCAGTTGGAGACCTCGAGAGCGTTACCGGCACTGTCTGCCAGAGGCTGGTTCATGTCAGTCATCAGAGCGACGGTCGGCAAACCAGCGCCGTTTGCGACCTTCACCAGCGACCGCGCGAGCGTTTCGGCCTCCTGCCAGCTGTCCATGAAGGCGCCGTTGCCGACCTTGACGTCGAGCAGCAGGCTGCCCAGCCCAGCTGCGAGTTTCTTTGAGAGGATGGAGGCGGTGATCAGCGGAGCAGATTCGACCGTCGCCGTGACGTCCCGGATCGCATAAAGGCGGCGATCGGCCGGCGCGAGGTCCGCCGTCTGTCCGATTATGGCACAACCGACCTGTTCGACCACCCTCCGAAACAGCCTCTGGTCGGGCATGACGTTGTAGCCGGGAATCGACTGCAGCTTGTCGAGGGTTCCTCCGGTATGGCCGAGCCCCCTGCCCGAGATCATCGGAACAGCCAGCCCGCAGGCCGCGACGATGGGTGCAAGCATGAGCGAGACGTTGTCACCGACGCCGCCCGTCGAATGTTTGTCGGCTACCGGACGGCCGACGCCGTCCCATTTCAGGACAGTACCGGAGTCACGCATTGCCAGCGTCAACGCCACGGTCTCGTCGTCGGACATGCCCTGAAGGAAGACAGCCATCGCAAAGGCGGCCACCTGTCCCTCGGTTATGTCGTTCTGCGTGAAGCCTTCGACGAAGGAGGCGATTTCCGAGGCGGCAAGCGCTTGCCCGTCCCGTTTGCGCCGGATGATCTCCTGCGGGATCATGTGATCAGTAGCCGCCGGATGCGCGGGCAACGCTGTTGCCGCCCAGAACCCCCAGGATGTCGTCTAGAAGACCGGATGCGCCGAAACGGAAGGTCGAGGGCATGATCCAGTTCGCGCCCATGATGGTCTCGGCAAGACGAAGGTAGAGGTCGGCGTCTGCCACGCTGCTGATCCCGCCCGCCGGCTTGAAGCCGCCGCGCTTTCTGGAGTCGCGGGGGGGGGGCCGCATGATGTCGGGCGCTT
>JAEYTV010000518.1 GCA_023433855.1 Pseudomonadota bacterium
CATGCACGGTGCCCGGCTGCAGTTCGAGCGACACGCCGGCGACGGCTACGCTGCCGCCGAATGCCTTCGAGATGTTCGACATTTCGATCAGATTGGCCACCTACGCCTCCATCCCGACGATGCGAACATTTCGACGGATGCCATTCGTGGCCTGCCGAGGCTTTCAACCTCGGCAGTCCAATTCGTCCCGACGCTGCTATTTGTTGCCGTAGAGCTCCTTGAGCTTCTCTTCGGGCAGTTCCGAAGGCCACCAGACATTCGCGGAAAGATCGTCGCGATAGTATTTTTTGGCCTTCTCGAGATCCCAGCCCGGGGGATTGTAGTCGTAATGCTTGTGGAGTTGCTTGCCCTCAAGAAGGGCGACAGCGGCACGCACGCCCGCGGCACCCTGGGTCGGGCCGTATTCGGGCGCGATGGATTCAAACCCGTCGTTGATCCACCGACCAAAGAAACCGTTGTTGCCTTCGCCCGAGGTTGGCGGGATCTTTGCGCCAAACTGCTTGAAGACATCGACACAAGCTCGGGTCATGTCCGCGCCGGATGACCAGATGCCGTCGACATTTGGATCGGCGAGGTAAAGCGTCTCGCAGACGGTCTTGCCCTTGTCATATTGCCAGTCGCCATGCTGTTCGGCCACGATCGTGACATTCGTGCCCTCGAGCGCCTGCTTCAGTCCGTTATAGCGATTGGTATCCTCCGGATGGCCGGCGAGACCGCGCAACACCCAGATCTTGCCGTCATTGCCCACCGTCTTTACGAGCCAATCACCCATCACCTTGCCAAAATGCTCGGCGCCGCCCTGGATCTCGGTGGTGTAAGCGTCACCCTCGATGCGCCCGGTGTGCAAGATCACGGGAATTCCGGCTGCCACCGCCTTTGCGATGGAGGCGTCGGCCGAGGTCGAGGTCACCGGCTGAACGATGATGGCGTCGACCTTCTGGGCGATCAGATCCTCGATGTCGGCGACCTGCTTCTTCTGGTCAAAACCGGCGTCGAGCAGGATGAACTTCTCGATGCAGGAGTTCTTCTTCGCGGCCGCCTCGGCTTCGTGGGCCACCTGGACCGTCCAGGTGTTGGCGTTGACGCCGAAATGGCTCATGCCGATCACCCACGGGCAGTCCTTTTTGTACTTGCCTGCTTCGGACAGCGGGTTGTCACCGGCGCGCGCCGTCACCCCTTCCAACAGTTGCACGTCTTGTGCGGACGCGGGGCCGGCGATTGCCGTTACGGCCAAAAGCGTGGTCACGGCCACGGACGCAAGAAGGTGTTTCATTGAGCGCTCCTCCGTATTGAACTCAAGGTTGACTTCGATGCCTGGAGACCAGACCGCCATGCGCCCACCTCTTCCGTTTCGCGGATCGCGATGGGTCGTATGGAGAACGGAGAATCTCGGCCGCACGAAACCGGTCGCCGAGAAGAACACAAACGGCTCTTCTTGCAGCGCTGCAGGATCTCGTACCTGGCGGAAGCTCCTCCTCCCAGTATCGAGTAATCACAACAAATTCGGCGGTGTCAATAGTTATTCAGATTGAATGAATATCTTTTCGTCCCTTGCCAGAGCGTGTTGCCGGTGGCATGAAGGGCTTGGCTGCGATCGATTGAGATATTACTCATCTCTTTGTTTTCGCAGCGCTATTTCGGGTAACTTCACCATGCGCACGGTCTTGTGTTACGGGGATTCGAATACCCACGGCCAGATTCCTGGCGGCTTGACGCTCGACCGCTATACGGTTCGCGAGCGCTGGCCGGGGGTTCTTGCGGCCGAATTGGGCAACACCTGGCATGTGATCGAGGAAGGTCTCAGCGGCCGGACCACAGTCCATGACGATCCGATAGAGGGGGCGGGCAAGAACGGCAGGACCTACCTGCGCCCATGCCTGATGAGCCACGCGCCGCTCGACCTGATCATCATCATGTTGGGAACGAACGACCTGAAGGCGCGGTTCAATCAGCCGGCGTCCGAGGTCGCCATGGGCATGGGCTGCCTGATCCACGACATAAAGGAGCTTGCGCCCGGGCCGGGCGGTCGTGCGCCCGAGATACTGATCGTCTCACCGCCACCGATGCTCGACGACATCAAGGCATGGGAAGGGATATTCAGGGACGCGCCGCAGAAATCTCGCCAGCTATCCCTGCAGTTCGAGATCATGGCGGACACGCTCGAGGTCCACTTTTTCGATGCCGGTTCGGTGGCCGGCTGCGATCCTCTCGACGGGTTCCACATTAACCGCGATGCACATCAGGCGCTTGGCGTTGCGCTCGCTCGCGAAGTCGAGGCGATCGGCTGGAAATGATCTGCCTGAATCCTTCCTCCCAATTGACGCGCCGGCGACGAGCGAAATCTCAGGAGGGCGAACTCCATGCCTGATATGCGATTTGCGCCGCCCAACCCCCTCAGGATCGCCGACAGGGCATCCGGCTTGAACGCCGTCAGCGTCCGCAGCTACAACGAGCGCCTTGTCCTCTCCTTGCTGTTGCAGAACAAGTCCACCACCCGCCTGGAGATCGGCGAACGCTCCGGCCTCTCGGCTCAGACGGTCTCCGTGCTGGTGCGGTCACTCGAGCAGGAAGGACTGGTGGCCAAGGGCGAGGCGCAGAAAGGACGTGTCGGCCCGCCAACCGTTCCGATCGTCCTCAATCCCGAAGGCGCATTCTCGATCGGCATCAGCGTCGGTAACCGGAACACCGAAATCGTGTTGATCGACTT
>JAEYTV010000519.1 GCA_023433855.1 Pseudomonadota bacterium
GCTTCAGGACGCCCTTCGCGCCGTGGGGGATAACGCTTCCGCCATCAGCGCCGGCGCAGCTGAGATCCGTTCCGCCGCCGACGATCTCGGCCGCCGAACCGAGCAGCAGGCCGCATCCGTCGAGGAAACCGCCGCTGCCCTGGAGGAGGTTACCACGACTGTCAAGGAATCGGCCCGCCGGGCCGAGGACGTCGGCCAACGTGTCGAGCGTGCCCGCCTCGGTGCGGAGAAGTCGGGCGAGGTGGTTCGCCGCGCCGTCTCGGCGATGGAGCAGATCTCCAGGTCGTCCGGGGAGATCATCAACATCATCAGCGTCATCGATGACATCGCGTTCCAGACCAACCTCCTCGCCCTGAACGCCGGCGTTGAGGCGGCTCGTGCTGGTGATGCTGGCAAGGGATTCGCGGTCGTGGCGCAGGAAGTGCGCGAACTCGCGCAGCGCTCGGCCAACGCGGCCAAGGAGATCAAGGGTCTCCTCACCACGTCCAGCCAACAGGTCGATGATGGGGTGGCGCTTGTCGGAGAGACCGGTCGGGCCCTGGAAGCGATCGTCGGCGAAGTGCAGCAGATCAACGAACACCTCAACGCGATCGTCATCTCCACCCGTGAACAGTCCACTGGACTTCAGGAGATCAACACCTCGGTCAACACGATGGACCAGGGGACGCAGCAGAACGCCGCAATGGTGGAGCAGCAGACTGCCGCGAGCCACAGGCTTGCTCAGGAGGCCGAGGCTCTGGACGCATTGCTGAAGCAGTTCAAGCTCGCCGAGACCTCCGAGCGGCAGGTCGCGAGACCGGTGGCGGCCTCTGCTCGGGCACGTCCCGCGGCCTCACCGGCCAATGCCCTGCGGTCCACCGTCGCGCGTGCGTTCGCAAGCAAACCGTCAGCGGCTGCTGCCGTCGCCAAGGAGGATTGGACCGAGTTCTGAGGCAGCCCCGGAGATATGCTATGAGAGCAGGTCGGAGAACCCTTCGGCCTGCTTTTGTTGAAGGGGTACCGTCTATCTTACGGCCAGAATCTGCGGGAGGGATGAAGATGCGTTGGAGATGGGTGATCGGAGGCATCCTGATTGTCTTTGCCGAGGCACACGCCAACGACACGACCGCCGAACTTGCGACAGGCGGATTGGTCTACGTCCAGTCGTCCGACGTCGCGATCGAAGAGGAAGATCTCTACGTCTCCCGCGAAGAGATCCGCGTTGACTATGTCTTCAGGAATACCGGGGAGACAGATGTGGAGAGCGTCATCGCTTTTCCCATGCCGGATATTCCCGGAGGAAGCCAAAGTGATCTGGCGGACGGTGACCCTGAGAGCGACAACTTTCTTGGTTTCTCGGTTGTCCAGGATGGTCGTGAAATCACGCCACAACTGCAGCAGCGCGTTACGGTACTCGGCATAGATAGGACCGAGGAGGTCGCTGCCGCCAACGTGCCGCTGCTTCCATACAGCGAAAGAACCTCTGTTGCCCTCAAGAACCTTCCGGAAGACGTGAAGGCGCGCTGGATTGCGGAAGGACTGATCTACGCCGAGCGCTACGATGCGGGGCAGGGGTGGCAGGAGGAGCTTCGGCCGGGTTGGACGCTCCGCTCGGTCTACTGGTGGAAGACAACCTTTCCCGCGGGAAAGCCGGTGCGTGTCAGCCATCGCTACAAGCCGAGCGTCGGCGGGACTGTCGCAATGAGCTTCATCCAGGATGGCAAGCCGGCGTTCAGCTACGATACCTATGTGGATCGTTACTGCCTCGATCAGCCTTTCATGAAGACTGCTGCCAAACTCGAGGCCGCGGCAGGCAAGTCGGGACCGCACTACACGGAGCAATGGCTTTCATACATCCTGACCACTGGCGCGAACTGGGCTGGGCCCATCGGCAGATTCAAGCTGACGGTCGATAAAGGACGGCCGCAGGACTATGTCAGTTTCTGTGGCGAGGGCATCAAGAAAACGGGTCCCACCACCTTCGAGATGACAGCCAGCGATTTCTATCCGGACAAGGACCTGCACGTCCTGTTCCTCACGGCTGCCGGTGATTGAGGCCTGTTCAGCCTGCGAAGCCGACCCCGACGGGCGTTTGCCCCAGCGCATCGAAGACCGTGGACACGATGCCGGTCCGATCGAGGCCGGCCCTGGCATACATCACCTCCGGAGCGGCCTGCTCCATCCATATGTCCGGCAAGACCATGGACCTGATCTTCAGCCCGTGGTCGAGTAGGCCCTCGGTCGCCAGGAACTGCAGCACATGACTGCCGAAACCTCCGACGGCACCTTCCTCGACGGTGATAAGCACCTCATGGTGGCGCGCCAGCTGCCGGATCAGGTCCTGGTCCAGCGGCTTGGCGAAGCGGGCATCGGCCACCGTTGTCGGAAGGCCGGCCGCATCGAGATCTTCTGCTGCGAGCAGACAGTCCTTGAGCCGGGTTCCGAAGGATAGCAGAGCAACCTTGGCTCCCTGCTTGACCAGACGGCCCTTTCCGATTTCAAGCACTTCGCCACGTTCGGGCATCTCCACGCCGACGCCCTCGCCGCGGGGATACCGGAAGGAGATGGGCCCGCCGTCATAGGCTGCAGCGGTGCGAACCATGTGCTTCAACTCCGCCTCATCGGCGGCGGCCATCACCACCATGCCGGGAAGCGTGGCAAGGAAGGTGGTATCGAAGGAACCGGCGTGGGTCGGACCGTCGGCGCCGACAAAGCCGGCACGGTCGATCGGGAAACGTACCGGCAACCCCTGGATCGCAACGTCATGGACGACCTGGTCGTAGCCGCGTTGGAGGAAGGTGGAGTAGATGGCGCAGAAGGGCTTGAACCCTTCGGCTGCAAGGCCGGCGGCGAAAGTGACCGCATGCTGCTCGGCGATTCCCACGTCGAAGGTCCGGGACGGGAAGGCTTCGGCCAGTTTGTCGAGGCCGGTGCCGTTGGGCATGGCGGCGGTGATGCCGACGATCTTGTCGTCGAGCGCGGCTTCCTGCACGAGAGCGTCGGCGAAGACGCTGGTATAAGAAGGAGCATTCGGCTTTGATTTCGCCTGCGCGCCGGTGATCACGTCGAATTTGTTGACGCCGTGGTATTTGTCAGCGGCTGCTTCCGCAGGTGCATATCCCTTGCCCTTCTGCGTGACCACATGGATCAACACGGGGCCGCGAGCATTGTCGCGCACGTTGCGCAACACCGGCAGGAGATGATCGAAGGAATGGCCGTCAATCGGACCGATGTGGTAGAAGCCCATCTCTTCGAACATGGTTCCGCCGGTGACATAGCCGCGTGCGTGTTCCACTGCCCGTGTGATTGCACGATCGATGCCGTGACCGAGATAGGCAGTGAGCTTCTTGCCAAGCTCGCGAACGCCCATGTAGGTCCGCCCCGACGCAAGCCGCGCCAGATAGGAACTCATGGCGCCGGTTGGCGGGGCAATGGACATGTCGTTGTCGTTGAGGATGACGATCAGGCGGGCGTCGAGCGCACCGGCGTTATTCAGTGCCTCGTAGGCCATGCCCGCAGACATGGCTCCGTCGCCGATCACCGCAATGACGTTGCGCTTTGACTTAGTCAGATCGGATGCCACGGCCATCCCCAGGCCGGCGGAGATTGAGGTTGACGAATGTGCGGCTCCGAATGGATCGTATTCGCTCTCTGCTCGGCGCGTGAAGCCGGAAAGACCGCCCTCCTGGCGCAGGGTGCGGATGCGGTCGCGTCGACCCGTCAGGATCTTGTGTGGATAACACTGGTGCCCGACGTCGAAGATCAGACGATCGTCTGGAGTGTTGAATACCTTGTGGATGGCGATCGTCAGTTCCACGACGCCAAGCCCGGCGCCAAGATGCCCGCCGGTGCGGGAAACGGCATCGATCATTTCATCGCGGACCTCCCGGGCAAGCTGCGTCAGGTCGCGGTCGTCGATCTCGCGAAGGTCTTTGGGAAGCAGGACCTTGTCGAGGAGCGGCGTGGCGGGCATTGGTGTCACGAGCGGCGGCCTTTTCTGCTCTTGTCCGGAGTCTGTCTTTCCACAAAATGAGAAGAAAGCAGGCTTTTTCAAGTTATCCAGTGACAGCTTCTAATCGATTTTAGCCTGCGGGCAAGGGGACAAACTCCTCCTCGTCCCCCGGGACGATGTCGAAGCGGCCCGTGCGCCACTCCTCCTTGGCCTTTTCGATCCGCTCTTTCGAGGAAGAAACAAAGTTCCACCAGATATAGCGTCTGGAATTGAGCGCGGCACCTCCCACCAGCATCAGGTGACACCCCCTTGGCCCTCCTTCCAGGGTGATGGGATCTCCGGGTCTGAAGACCAGAAGCTGGTCCTGGGCAAAATGGTCGCCGGCGACGATCAACTCCCCCGACAGGATGTAGATGGCACGTTCTTCGTGTGCGGCCGAGAACGGACACCTCCGTCCGGCCTCCAGCTGCAGGTCGACGTAGAGGGTATCGGTGAATGTCGGCACAGGTGAGGTCAGGCCTTCGAAGGCGCCGATCACCACTCGCCCTTTGACGCCCTCCTCCTCGATGAGCGGCATCGCGTCGCGTCCTGTATGCGCGAACACCGGATCGGTTTCTTCCCTGTCGGCGGGAAGAGCGAGCCAGGTTTGTAGTCCCGAGACGGAATGCGGCTGCCCGCGCAGGTTCTCTGGCGTTCGCTCCGAATGCACGATGCCTCGGCCGGCCGTCATGAGATTGACGTCGCCAGGCTCGATGACGAGCTCTGTTCCGAGGCTGTCGCGATGTTTGATCTGGCCGTCGAAAAGATAGGTTACGGTGGATAGACCGATGTGCGGGTGCGGCTTGACGTCGAGCGTCTGATCGGCGCGAAGCAGGGCAGGACCCATGCGGTCGAAAAAGATGAACGGTCCGACCAGGCGCCGCTGCCGGCTGGGGAGCGCGCGGCGCACGGAAAAGCCGCCGATGTCGCTGGTGCGCGGGATGATCAGGTTCTCGATCGCGTCGCAGGCGAACGCATCACCTGCATCAGGATCCTTTCCGGGGAAAAACGACATGGCTGATCTCCTTGCGAACGCGGTCAAGGTAGCCATCGATCCAGGTCCCGACAAGCGCAGGTGCTGGAACAGTGTGTTCGCGATCTTCGTGCCGTTAGCCTAGGTGTCCGCCGATGAGGCGGCTCCATTGTTCGCCGGCCAGGCCGTTCAGCAGGCAGTCCCCAGTGAGGATGGCGGCGTTGATGTCGGGGTCGCGGCAATGGATGACGCTCGAGGCGCTGTTGATGAAGCCTATTCGCTTGCCGAGCATGGCTTCCATGAGAAAAGGCTGGACACGGCCAGTGACGGAAGCGGCCATGCGGCCCGCAGCATGGGCCAGCAACGCTGTCAGGACGGACGCTTCGGCACCCGGCGCGGCGAGGATCTGCACCACGCGGGCGGTGGCGCGCGGCCTGTAGTGGTAGAAGAAGCCGCCGATCGGCTGGCCAGACGACCCAGCGCAGACGGACGCCAGGACCGGGTCGCCGAACAAGGGCTTGTCCATAGCCTCGCGAAGCATCGGGAGGAGGGACCCGCCCGACCAGTCCGGCCGCAACGAAAATCGAAGGATGAAGGTGGCAGAGAGTTCGGCGAAAGTATCGGCCCCTACCTCCTGGACCGTCACGCCTTCCCGCGAGCTGGAAGCGGATGGCATCCCGAGCCAGCTCAGTCGCTCTGGAGACATCCGGCGGCGGAATGCCCGGTCTGCCCGTGCTGCGATCGGAGCAAGGATTCTTAAACCCTTGTGTCGGGTCGCCGCAGTCTCCAGCGCCGCCAGGCAGGGGCTGATGATCCGTATCCAGTCCAGGCTGTGACCGGGCAGCGCCCTGCCGCCGAGACGCTGCCACATATGCGTCGACACTTCGCTTGCCGTCTCGCTGAAGCAAAAGTCCTGCGGACCGTCGATCGCCGCCTTCAGCAGCCTTGCCCCGATCAGCGGGTCGCCCAGGCGCGGATCCACCATGATCGAACTCAGCAGGGCCGCCCTGAGTGGCCTTTGCGCCAACCGCATCGGCATGGCGTGGCGCCCGACAAAGCCGGAAGGCGAGCCGTCGTCGGCGACATGCACCAGCGAGGGGATGTCTGGAGTGCAGTTCGGGCCGCTGAGATAGAGGTGGTGGAGGTAGTCAATGAACACTCGGGCAGGCGGGTTATCCGAATGGCGAAACACCCTCTGGAAGAGGGCCGCCACGGCCGGCATGTCAGTCGCGGTCAACGGGCGAACCTTACCCATTCCTCTCCATCCTGAACACGTTTGCAACCCGCCCGGCGGACCGGCAGGGCCTTCCTATCCGATAACCGATAGCGGTAAAGACGCCATCAACAGACGCTTAAAAAGGCCGACCAGGTGAGTTTTCAGGTCGCGGGCCAGGCTCATGGACATCCGCTGAGTGCCAGGACTTCTCCAGCCCGGGCACCGAGCTCCATGCAGCCGCCGTCATGGCAAAGCCTCCATCCGCCTCCGGTTGCTCCCGATGCAGCGAGCGACAGCTGCGACTGAGGCGGCAGGGTCGGGTGCCATG
>JAEYTV010000367.1 GCA_023433855.1 Pseudomonadota bacterium
GCGTATTTCAGGCTGGTCGTGGCGATACCGGCCGACAGACCGAACGGCGTGTCGTTGGCAACGGCAAGCGCCTCTTCATAATCCTTGACGCGAATAACAGAGGCCACAGGCCCGAAAATTTCCTCCCTCGATATGCGCATCTGGTTGGTCGCTTCGGTGAACAGGGTCGGCTGCAGATAAAAGCCGGGGGTGTCGCGCTGAACGAGTTCGCCTCCGAAGGCAAGCTTGGCGCCTTCCTGCTTGCCGATCTCGATATAGTCCGTGTCCTGCTTCAACTGCTTGTCGTCGACGACCGGACCGATGTGCGTGCCCGACTTGAGAGCGTTGTCGACGTTCAGCGTCCGCAGTTTCTCGGTGAGGGCTGCAACGAACTTGTCGTGGATGCCTTCTGTCACGATCAGCCTCGACGAAGCGGTGCACCGCTGTCCCGTCGAGAAGAAGCCCGAATTGGCTGCCGCTTCAACCGCAACGGTGAGGTCGGCGTCGTCGAGGACGATCATCGGGTTCTTGCCGCCCATTTCCAGCTGGAACTTGCGGTTATGCTCGATCGATGCGAGCGCTACCCGCTTGCCCGTTCCCGTCGAACCGGTGAACGTGATGCCGGCGAGGTCGGGGCTGTCGAGCATCGCCTGGCCGACCACCGAGCCACGGCCCATGACGAGGTTGAGGACGCCCTTCGGCAGGCCTGCGCGGTGAAGGATGTCGACGATTGCCCAGGCACAGCCGGGAACCAGATCGGCCGGCTTGAAGACCACGGTATTGCCGTAGCAGAGCGCGGGGGCGATCTTCCAGGCCGGGATGGCAATCGGAAAATTCCACGGCGTGATGATGCCGATGACACCAAGCGGTTCGCGAGTGATTTCGACGCCGATGTTCGGACGGGCGGACGGAACGACCTCACCCGTGAGGCGCAGTGCTTCGCCTGCAAAGAAATCGAAGATCTGTGCCGCGCGCATCACTTCGCCGGTCGCCTCCGGCAGAATCTTGCCCTCCTCGCGGGCAAGCAGCGCACCGAGCTCGTCCTTGCGTGCCAGGATCTCGTCGGAGGTTTTGCGCAGGATCGCATGCCGCTCCAGGATGCCGGAGCGCGACCAGCTCGGGAAGGCGGACTTTGCCGCGGCGATAGCCTGTTTCGCATCTTCGGCGCTGCCTTGGGCATACATCCCGACGACGTCATTGGTATCCGACGGATTGACGTTCTTTGACGCCTCGCTGCCGACCCATTCGCCGGCGATCAGGTTCTGATAGATGGTCATGCACCTCTCCTTTCATGTGAAAGGTCCCGCGATGAGCGGGACCGATAAATGACTTTCTGTATCGCGCCTTCATCTGAACAGGCTTGGCAACCACAGCGACAGGGCCGGGATATAGGTCACCGCCATCAGTACCGCGATGCTCGCGCCGAAGAAAGGCCATATCGTGCGTATTGCTTGGCCGATCGAGATGCCGCCGGCCGCGCATCCGGCGATTGCCGTGTTCAGGATCATCACGCTGCCGAAATCCGATGGAAATGCGGGACCCTCATGCTTCGGTTTCGCTCTGCGTCGGCGCTCCTCAGGCGGGCCACCTAGGCAGATTGTAGAGTTCCTCCGGATTGTCCACCAGCGCCCGTCGGCGGGCCACCTCATCCGGGAACCAGCCAAGGACGGTGTCCGTCAGTACTACGTCGTCCGGATAGTCCTTCTGTTCGCGGGCGAGATTGTGTGGCCAGTTCGTGCCCCACACGATGCGCTCGGGAGCATATCGGGCGATCTCACGCGCGACCGCGGCGACATCGGCATAATCCGGGCCTCCCGTTCGGGAAGATTCGTAAACGCCAGCGAACTTGAACCAGCACCGGCCACCGTCGATCAGCCGCTTGACCACGTCGACTTGCGGGCTGTCGGGGGTCACGCCGGCGAAGAACTTGCCATGATGATCGAGGACCCAGCGGGATTTCAGGCTCCTCAGCCGCTCCTCATGGTCGAGGATATTGCTGCCGTCGAACTGAACGGCCATCATCCAGTCGCGAGACGCAGCCTTGCCGTCGACCGCTTCCAGTTCAGTGAGGCTCACGGCGCCGCCGGGCAGATCCATGATGCGGGCGCCGATATTGCCGGCGGCCGCGAGACGGTCGAGTTCCGCTTCCGAGGTCATGCCGCCTATGACGCAGACCCCGCGCGCGATGGATCCGAACTCCGCAAGGCAGGCATTGAGATTGGAGTTGTCGCGCTGCTGGGCATTGCCCTGGGTGACGATCACCCGATCGATGCCGATCCACCGCATGAACTGGACATACTGAGCGGGGGTCGGCAGGTCCCCCGCCGGGAGGCCAGGGCCGCCGGGGAGGGCGGGGTAGCCCGGCAGATAGGCATGCATCTGAGTGTCGACGGCGCCTTCCGGCAGCTTGGTTTTCGGAGGGGAGCCCGACAGAGTGCGAGCTAGCATCAGATATCTCCCATGCGAAATTCCTCGAGCGCATCGCGGTCTATCTCGATACCGAGGCCAGGGCGGTTCGGGATCAGGACCTCGCCCCGGAGATGTTCGATCGGAGTTTTGATAATGGCCTGACGGAATGGATTATCTGTGCGATCGAACTCCAGGACAGGCTCGATCGGATTGACACGGACCGGGCTCGGGATCATCGCGGCCATGAACTGCAGCGCGGCGGCGATATGGACCGCGGTGCCCCACACATGGGGTACGACGCGGATGCCATGCATGGCGGCGAGATCGGCTACCCTTCTGGCTTCGGTAAATCCGCCGACCCCGGCGAGATCAGGTTGCAGGATGTCTACCGCGCGGGTCTCGACTGCCTCGCGCATGCCCCAGCGGGTGTGCCAGGTCTCGCCGCCGGCCACCGGGATCGGCTGCTTCGCACGGACCTCGCGATAGGCCGCGAGTTGTTCCGGAACGACCGGTTCCTCGAACCAGTCGATGCCGTATTCGGCCGCAGCATTGCCCAGCCTGATCGCCTCGACGGCGTCATATCCGTGATTGGCATCGATCATCAGGCGCATATCGCCGCCGGCCGCGTCGCGGACTGCGCGGATGACGCGCAGATCTTCTTCGACGCCGAAACCGATCTTGATCCTGGTGGCGTGAAAACCTTCCTGACGATAGCGGGCCACGTCTGTCGCATTGTCCTCAACCCGGTCGACGCCATCCCGCTTGAAGCTGCCGGTGGCATAGGCCTTGACGCTTTCACGGAAACGTCCGCCCAGCAGGGTCGAGACAGCTACTCCGAAATGCTTGCCCTTGATGTCCCAGAGCGCGATGTCGATTCCGGACAGGGCTGTGATCGTCAGGCCGCGCTGGCCTTGGTCGCGCAGCGCGTTGCAGAGCGTCGCCCATATCTTTTCTGTTTCAAGCGGGTTCTGGCCGACCAGCCAGTCCGCATAAGTCGCGACAACCGCTGCATTTGGACGGGCGGGACCGAGGCATTCGCCCCAGCCGATGGTGCCGTCGTCACATTCGATCTCGACAAGGATATGTGCCCGCCGATCGAATCGCATGGAGGCACTTTCGAACGGGACATCGAGCTTGTGCTCCAGAAGATGCGTACGGACCGCAGCGACCTTCATCGAATCACCGCTTGTGGGAGCCGATGAGTGCGAGAAGCATCTGTTCTTCCTCCGCCGTCAGGTCGTCGAGCGGCGGGCGCACCGGGCCGGCATCGAAACCCTGCAGGCGCACACCCGCTTTGATGGCTGCAACAGCATATCCCTTCCGACGGCTGCGCAAAGCCATGAACGGATAAAAGAAATCGCGCAGGATTTCCTCGCAGCGGCCGCGGTTTCCGGCGCGCAGCGATTTGTAGAACTCGACGGCGAGGTCGGGGACGAAATTGAACACGGCGGAGGAATACGTGGTGAAGCCGGCGCCGAGATAAGCCTCTGCGAACAGTTCGGCGGTCGGCATCCCCCCAAGATACATGAGGCGATCGCCCATCGTGGCGGTAATCTGCCGGACAAGGCCGATGTCGCCGCTGCCATCCTTGAAGCCGATCAGGTTCGGGCACTCGTCACACAGCCGTTTCAGAGTGTCGACGGCCAGGATGGAGTTGTCGCGATTGTAGACCATGACGCCTATGCCGACCGACTGGCAGATCTGCTTGACGTGCCGGTAAAGCCCTTCCTGTGGCGCGTCGATGAGGTAATGGGGCAGAAGCAATACGCCGTCAGCCCCAGCCTTCTCCACGGCTCGTGCAAGTTCCACGCCGACATGCGTGCCGAAGCCGCAGCCTGACACTATTGCCGTCTTGCCCGCAGCTTCCTTGGCGGCCCTGACGATGCCGGGAACCTCGTCGGGAGACAGTGAGAAGAATTCTCCGGTGCCGCCTGCGGCAAACAGGACGGGTGCATCGAAGCCAGACAGCCATTCCACGTGCTGTCGGTAGCTTTCGGCCCGGAACCTGCCAGCCCCGTCGAAGTGCGTTACAGGGAAGGAGAGCAGGCCCATGCCGAGCGCTGCCTTGATCTCTTCTGGGCTCATGATGCAGGTTCCTCGGTCAAGTGATAATATATCTATGGCATTTCCGGTCAACAGATATGATGTGCGATGGTGTCCGCCGTGGCCAGTGCTTGGCGGTGACTTCTGCGCGATACGCCAATCGAAACGCCAGACGCGGTTCGAGATATATGATCACTGCCATTGGAAGCTTGTGCACGCGCCAGCGCGAGTCAGTAGCCCGGCCGGTTCGTGCGCTACGGGCGACGGGCCGAGTGCAGGAGGCCGACATGCCAAACGCGGCAGCCAATGCAATATGGTTTCGCCAAGCCGGAAGATTTCAGGCCGGGATCGAGACGTCCAGCGCAGTGCGGATACGACTTTTTCCCACCTCGATCACATGACGCATGGCGGCAATCGCCTTCTGGGGATCGCGCGCGGCAATCGCGTGGGCAATCCTGAGGTGGTTCGACGCGACCTCGTCTATTTTCTCCGGCGAGGCGGCGGGGGAGGAAAGCTGGAAGGCGATGGCCAAGGCCGCTTCGATGAGTGCGCTCGCCGAACGCATGAAGGGATTGCCTGACATCCGCGCAATAGCGAGATGGAATTCCAGGTCGACCTTGGCGATCGTTTCGGGCGTATGGGACAGGTCATCGAACTGCGCTGCGATCGCATAGAGCGCGACGATGTCGTCGCTGCTGGCGCGCGATGCCGCGGCGGCCGCGGCCGCCGGTTCCAGCGCCATGCGTATTTCCGCCAGATGTTCGATGAACTCATCGTCGAGGCCGCTCTGGAAACGCCAGCCCAATACATCCGAGTCGAAGAAGTTCCAGCTGGCCTGGTCCAGCACCCGCGTGCCGACCTTGGCCTTGGCCTCGACGAGACGCTTGGCGGCCAGTGTCTTCATTGCTTCGCGGAGC
>JAEYTV010000637.1 GCA_023433855.1 Pseudomonadota bacterium
TCAAATTGTTGACGCAGCTTGCATAGACCGTGACGCCGGCGCCCGCGACAACCAGACCGAATATGCCTTCGCTGCTCGAAGCCTCCTGAACGATGCGCGGAAAGAAATTGCGCGCGCGGCACAGCGAGAACAACCGGTTTCGAAACGCCGTCCAGTTCTTGCCGTTTCCCATCACGAAATTTTCTTCGGCCAGATCGGCGAGCACTAGTTCGGATCGGGCGCACAATGGGTGGTTCACGGGCAGCAGGGCCATGTATCGATCTTCATCGAACTCGAAATTCTCCATGCTTTCGTGTTCGTGATTGCCAACCATGAAGCCGATATCGATCTTCTGCTCGAGGAGCGCCGCGTGCTGAAGCGTTGTGGGCATGAACACGAGGTTCAGGCGGATATCCGGATGCTGGTTCGCGAACATGTTCAGGAATTCGGGAAGCCGCCCGTTGATGGCAAAATCGGTGTAGGCGACGCGCAGCTCTCCGCGCATACCGGTGGCCACATGGCGCGCTCGCGTGACAGCCTGCTCAATATGAACCTGGGCAAGCTGTATCTCCGTGAGAAACGCCTTGCCCGCCTCCGTCAGGGCCACTCTTCTGGTGGTTCGGTCGAGTAACTTCACGCCGACATCGGCTTCAAGCTGCTGAAGAATGCGGGAAAGGACAGGCTGGGCGACGCGGAGGTTCTCCGCTGCCTTTCCGAAGTGCAGTTCGCTTGCAAGAGCCGAAAAGGCTCGCAGGTGACGCAGTTCGATGCCCATCCATGTCTCCGTATTTATGATCCCAAAGTCATAAATAATGACAAAATTTATATTTCACAATCGCACTTTTGCGAGGCAATTTTTTCGCCTCAAGTCCGGTTGGTTCCTCCGGTCGGGCTCAAAATCATGCGAAAACGCAGGGGAACAAAAAATGGTCAAATTTGAACAATCAGGGACTCGGAATCTCTCCCGTCGCAGGCTTTTGCAGGGGGCGACCGGCGGCGCCGCGGCGCTGGCTCTGACGGGTTTCCCAAGGCAGGCGGCTGCCGCAGGCTCTATCGTCGTCTCGAACTGGGGTGGCGACTGGAACGATCGGACGATTAGGTTCGTTGAAAAACCCCTGCTTGAGGACAAGGGGTTCTCGATCGTTCGCGACCTCGGCATGGAGCCGGAACGCAAGGCCAAGCTGATTGCGGAAAAACGTATCCGCCGCAGCTCGGTCGATGTCATCCACATCAACAGCTCCGATGCTTTCGAGCTGAAGCAGCAGGATGCGGTGATCGATCTCGATGTCTCGAAGATTCCGAATTACGCCGATGTCGTGCCGGAGCTGAAGACCGGCTATTTCATACCCTGGCTCTACAGCGGCGTCGTCATCATCTACAACAAGGACAAGGTCAAGGTACCGCCGAAATCCTACGCGGAACTTTGGGATCCGAAGTGGGCCGGTCGGATCGGTCTCACCAATCAGCTCTACTTCAACTACATGATGATGGCCGGTCTGATCAAAACCGGAAAGATGACGGAAGTCGCCGCCGGACAGGATTCGCTCATCGAATTCAGCCAGAAAGCCAATCCGCGGATTTATGCCGCCCATCAGCAGCTCGCCGCCGGACTTGCCAATGGCGAAGTGGATATTGCAGTGAACTACAAGGCACGGGGCCTTCAGTGGGCAAACGACGGGCTTCCGCTTGCCATCCAGTATCCGGAGGAAGGCGCTATTGCCGTGACCTTCGGAGCCGCCATTGCGCAGAATTCGCCAAATCCGCAGGGCGCTTACGCCTATGCGGACGCGATGCTCGACCCGAAGGCCATGGCGGGTCTTGCCGAAGCAAGCTTCTATGCCCCCGCGAACTCGAAGGCGACGTTATCGCCCGAGCTGCGGCAGGTTATCGACTTCAGCGAAGCCGAAAAGGCCAACCTTCGCTTTCTCGACTTTGCCTATGTGGCGGACAACACGGCCCAGTGGCTCGAGTGGTGGAACAAGAACGTCACGCGAACCTGAACGCCTGGCATGTCGCCGGAACGAGGCGTGTTCATCTCCTGACGGGAGCCTTATCGCTTTCTCGTCAGGCGGTGGGCGGACTGCCTCGACGGCCCCCATGCACCGTTTCGAAAACCGGAAATCATGAATGACGACACAAGCTTTGGCGGTGGAATCCCCCCCGGAAAAACCGCGTAAGGGAAGTCCGAACTCCGCAGTTCCGCCACTTCTCGGCCCCGCGACAGTCTTTGTCTTGCTCGGTCTTCTTGCGCCCCTGGCGCTGATGTTCAGGAACAGCCTGAACCTGTATGACCCGCGCGAGCTGATGATCAGCGCCCTGAGCCTGGAGAACTACATCCGGTTTTTGCAGGATTCGTTTTATCAGGAAGTGCTGTTTCGGACCGTGTGGATTTCCGCCCTTTCGACCGGCATCTGCCTGATTGCCGGTTTTCCGCTGGCCTATTTCCTGGTGCGCTACGCCGGCGAGAAGGCGAAATCCAAGCTTCTGATCCTCGTTATCGTCCCGCTCCTGATCGGAAACGCTGTTCGGACCGCGGCATGGATGATCATTTTGAACGATCAGGGCATGCTGGCCGGCTTTCTCGGGATCTTCGGCTACAATGCCCCGCTCGGACTGATGTATTCGACTGCCGGTGTCGTTATCGGGCTCGTGTCGGTGCTGCTGCCGTTCATGGTCATCACGCTGCACAGCGTTCTCGAATCGATCGACCGGAACCTGGAGGATGCCCCGGCAAGCCTCGGCGCCAGCCATCTGACCGCGCTTCGCCGGGTGACCCTGCCACTGGCTCTGCCGGGCATTCTGGCGGGCACGCTCCTGTGCTTCATCCTGTCGATGAATGCTTATGCGACGCCGGTCCTGATCGGCGGACCGAAGTTCCATATGATGGCGCCAACGGTGTACCAGCAGGTGTCGAAAGCCATGAACTGGCCTTTCGGATCGGCGCTCGCCTTCATCCTGATGGCTGTGACGCTGATCCTGACGATCGCCGCAAGCACCGTCGTTCAGCGCCGCTACCGCCGGTGGGCAGAGTAGGAGATGGCCATGTTTGCAAGTACTGCCACACGGCTACAGTTCATCTACGGGATGCTCGGCGCACTGGTTCTCGCCTTCATCGTTCTGCCTCTGCTCGGCGTCGTCTGGATGAGCTTTTTCTCGGGAAAAATCCTCACCTTCCCGCCACAGGGCTATACGCTGGACTGGTACGTTCGCGCATTTGCGGCGAATGATTTCCGCGAAGGTTTCATCGTCAGTTTCCAGACCAGTTTTCTGGCGATGGTCATCAGCCTGGTTCTCGGGGTACCCGCGAGCCTGGCTCTCGTGCGGTACGATTTTCGGGGAAGGGACGTGATGATGAATGTCCTCATGTCTCCGATGATCGTGCCCGGGATCGTCGGCGGCAGCGCGTTGTTCATCTTCTTCCTCGAAATAGAGATGCGCACCGGTCTCCAGATCGCCGGAACGGCGCCAGGACTAATCGTCGCTCACGCGCTGATCGCATTGCCCTGGACCGTGCGTCTCGTCACCACCTCGCTGATCGGGATGAACCGTTCGGTCGAAGAGGCGGCTTATAGTCTCGGTGCGTCCTCGTTCACCGTTTTCAGGCGCATCACCCTCCCGATCATCAAGCCCGGCATCATTGCGGGCGCGCTGTTCTCGTTCGTCGTGTCCTTTATCGACCTCGAAAAGTCCATCTTTCTGGTGGGGCCGGGCAAGACGACACTCCAGATCGCCCTGATCAATTACCTGGAATGGAACCTGGATTCCACGATCGGAGCGGTTGCGACCGTACAGATCGTGCTCATCACCATCCTGCTGCTCATTACAGACAAATACGCCAAGCTCAGCCGCGCGTTCTGACATACGGGATCGAATTCATGCCGGAAGTTATCCTTCAAGACGTCGCCAAACACTACGGTACGAGTGTCGCCGTCGAAAACATGTCGCTGCAGATCAAGCCGGGGGAGCTCGTTGCCCTGCTTGGACCTTCTGGCTGCGGCAAGACCACCACGCTGCGTATGATCGGCGGGTTCGTCGATATCACCTCGGGCCGTATTCTGGTCGGCGGCCGCAACGTCACGTCCCTGCCGCCCAACAGGCGCAACATGGGGTTCGTGTTCCAGAACTACGCCATGTTCCCGCATATGAGCGTCGCGGAAAACGTCGCCTTCGGACTGGAGATGCGCAAGCAGTCCCAAGCCGAAATAGGGGAGAAGGTCACACGGGCACTCGAACGGGTCCGCCTCTCCAACCTTGCGGACCGGCTGCCCAAGCAGCTTTCCGGTGGCCAGCAGCAGCGCGTCGCACTGGCCCGCGCCCTGGTTATCGAGCCGGACGTTCTCCTGTTGGACGAGCCGCTCTCCAACCTCGATGCAACCCTGCGTCACGAAATGAAGATCGAAATCCGCCAGCTGCAGCAGGCGCTTGGCCTGACGACCGTTTTCGTCACGCACGATCAGGACGAGGCCATGAGCACCGCCGACCGCATGGTCCTGATGCGGCAGGGACGTGTGGAGCAGATCGGCAGCCCGGAAGATATCTTCGATCGACCCGCCTCCCGCTTCACCGCCGAATTCATGGGCATTCCCAATCTGCTCGCCGGACGAATGATTGGAGGCTCCCTCTTCGAAATGGCAAGCGGCGGGACCGTGAAGCTCGACGGGCAGAAGCAGTTGCGCGGCCGTTGCGCCCTGGCATTGCGGCCCGAGACGCTGGATCTGGCCGATGCAGGCGATGACAACCTGAACTGCCTTTCCGGCACGGTCGAGGTCGTCACCTATCGCGGCGGCATGATCGAATACCGCGTGCGGACAGCGAGCGGCGAAGTCCTGACGACCCGCGCCAAAGCGCCAGGTCTCGGCGGGGCGAGCATTTTCCCGGTCGGCTCGGCGGTCTCGGTACAGTGGCAGCCGGCAGCCGGCGTCCTGGTGCCGGAAACCTGAAATCTCACCTAAACAGCGTTGGAAATTTACAATGGACACCCTTGCTGCGACGACTGATGCGGAAGCCCTGCACCGCAAGCTCACCGTTATCGATGGATTGATCGTTTCGGATTTCGGCCGCGATATCTTCGAGGACATGCGCCGGGGCGGCATCACCGCCGCGAACTGCACTTGCTGCATCTGGGAAAATTTCACCGACACGATGCGCAACGTGATGCGTTGGAAGGCATGGTTCCGCGAGAACGCCGATCTCATCACCCAGGTCTACACGACGCAGGATATCCGGCGCGCCAAGGCAGAGGGCAAGACGGGGATCATCCTCGGCTGGCAGAACGTTACCGGCATGGAGGATCAGATCGGCTATCTCTCCCTTTTCAAGGAACTGGGCGTCGGCATCATCCAGATGGCCTACAACACGCAGAACCTCGTTGCGACGGGTTGCTACGAGGAAAGGGACGGCGGCCTCTCGGATTTCGGTCACGAAGTCGTCGCCGAAATGAACCGGCTGGGCATTCTCTGCGATCTTTCGCATGTCGGGGCGAAAAGCAGCCACGACATCATCGTCGCGTCCAAGCAACCGGTTGCCTACTCGCATTGCCTGCCGGCGGGCCTCAAGGCCCATCCTCGCAACAAGACCGACGAGCAGCTTCGCTTCATCGTCGATCACGGCGGGTTCGTGGGAGTGACGATGTTTACCCCCTTCCTCAAGCGCGGCGTGGATGCGACGGTCGAGGATTATGTCGAGGCGATGGAATATGTGATCAACATCTGCGGCGAGGAAAATGTCGGCTACGGCACAGACTTCACCCAGGGCCACAAGCCGGAATTCTTCGACTGGATCACGCATGACAAGGGATATGCGCGCCGGCTGACGGATTTCGGAACCATCGTCAATCCTCTGGGACTTCGCACGATCGGCGAGACATCGTCTCTGACAGCTTGCATGTTGCGGCGCGGCTGGACATCATCCCGTATCGAGCGGGTGATGGGCGAGAACTGGCTTGGATTGCTCAAGACGGTGTGGGGCGCCTGATCGCCCTTTCATACCGGGAAGGACGCGTTGAGACTGAAAACCAGCTCGCCCTTCCCGATAAACCAGTATGAGAGATGTACGAATGCTGTCGGGTGGACATAGCCAGGACGAGAACAGGAATACGAGCGGGCGCCTCAATGTCGGTTTCGTACTTGCGAAGTCCTTCACGCTCTCAGCCTTCGCAATGTTCGTTGATACCCTTCGGCTCGCCAGCGACCAGGGAGACCGGTCTGGCAGGGTGCTCGCGGACTGGCAGGTCCTTGGAAGCACGCGACACCTGATCGCTTCCAGTTGCGGCGTACAGGTTGCGCCAACATGCGATTTCGTGGAACCAGACCGGTTTGATTATATCGTCGTGGTGGGTGGCCTGCTGTCAGTTTCCTCTCGCGTCGACTACGAAACTATCGCTTTCCTGAGAAAAGCGGCAGCAAAGGACGTCCGATTGATCGGTCTTTGCACGGGATCGTTCATTCTTGCCGAAGCAGGTTTGATGAAAGGCCATCAGACCTGTGTAAGCTGGCTGCACTACCAGGCTTTCAGGGAGCGCTTTCCGGACCTCGAGGCGCGGTCGGACCGTCTTTTCCACCTCGACCGACGCCGCGGCAGCTGTGCCGGCGGGAGCAGTTCCGCGGATCTCGCCAATCTTCTCGTGCAGCGCCATATTGGGCGCGACGCAGCGAGAAATGCGCTGGAAGTTCTGCAGATCGACAGGGCCCGGTCTGCGCACGACAGTCAGGCCCGGCGACCGTTGATGCTCGATGTCGATGATCCCCGCATCAGTTCCGTGCTCATCACGATGGAACAGCATCTGGAGGGAGACCTTTCCCTAGATGACCTGGCTGGTTCGGTCGGGCTCTCACGCCGCCAGCTGGAGCGTCTCTTCGAAGAAAAAGCGGGACTTTCACCGGGAGCGGCGTATCGCGCCATCCGGCTCAATCGGGCGAAGGAACTGCTTGAGAATACGCGGCGCGAAGTCGTCGATGTTGCCTTTGACGTGGGTTACATTAGCGCTTCCCATTTTACGAAAGCGTTCAAGCAGGCCTTCGGCATGCTCCCTTCCAGTTTCCGCGCAAAACATTCCGCCGCCTCGGCTTGAGGCGGCGGACCAAATGCTCCAGCGGGAGGGTGGCCTGATATCCCAATCGGACGATACCAGGCGGGCTTGTCACCTGGACATCGTGTATAGCTTCTGGGCGATCTCGAACATTTCTTCGGGCGCGTAGTCAGGGGTGAATGCCGAAGGCACGCCCACGAGTTGCTGCAGCTTGCCGCCCTCCGGCATTCCGTCCACGACTTCAAGCTCACCCGGCGGATCCGTGGGCAATGCCACTTCATCATTGCTCCAGATGGCGGCGATTTCCTTGTAATCCTGAGGGCTCCACGTGTAGAGCCGGCGGTGCGAGCCCTCATCAAGATATTTCTGGCATTCGGGAATCTTGGCGAGCGGTATGTTCGGGCAAGGCAGGAACTTCTCGATCTCGACGCCGGTGATCTTCTTCAGGGCAAGCGCATAGGCATGTGCGTGCACAGAGCCGCGGACTAGGAGATAGCCGCACACTTCGCGCCCCGTCGGATCCTTTACCGTTTCGTAGACCCGAAGCTTGTGCAGGCGCGCACCGCATTCCAGGTGGAAATTGTGGAGAAGGTCGAGCACCACGTTTCCCGTGGTCGTGATGAAGTCATTGTTCCAGGATTGGCCGTTGCTGTTGATCGGCATGGCACCGCCAGCACCTGAGAGGAAACTTGCGGCCAAGCGGATATCCTTCATGTCCTCGAAAGGAGCGCCGGATATATCTCCACCGTCGCCTGTGTCGCCATCCGGGATATCGGGTCCGTTGTTGAGCATCGCCACGCCGTTGCTGACAAGCTCGACGTGCCCGAGTTCCTCGGCGGTTATGCTCGCAACCAGGCTGTAGAAGGGCCTGAGTTTCGACTTGGAGCGAAAATTGAAGCTCTGGAACATGTAGTTGCCGAGCGTGGACATTTCACCATACTTGCCTCCAAGCAGCTCCTGAAGGGCGGCGGCGGCGTTGGGATCAGCCGCCTTCGGCGGTGGCAATTCGGCTTGCAGGCGATCAACTCGCATAAACATCGGAAGCTCCTTGGTTGAAGTGAACAAGGCTCCAACCGTTGCGCTCGGCACGAGTTCCGGCCGGGGCACTGCTTTCTGCAACTTCCCTCGGAACACTTGCCTCCTTCTTTTGTGGATTTCCCATCGGCAACCGTTGTCGGTCAGCGGGGTGGCCGAGGCGTACCGCCTGTCGGGCAAAGGAAAGACTGCGGTGATAATGGTCTGGCTGGCGATGATGGTGGCCATCGTGGCAAGAGACTTTGCTCATGCTACCCGTTCGTGCTCGGCGGCGTTGCGCGCATCCCACTCGCTTGAGGTGGGGATTTCAGGGACAGGGTCTTCTACCCGCCTGACGCTTGCCGTACTCTTCAGCAAATCCGGCTTGAAAGTTGTTTATATTCCTGACGGGGAGGGGTGAGTTCCTGTCGAGTTTTGGGGCGGAAGGTGTCAATCCGGCGACGGGGCGCGAACGGTCGCGATCGCCCGGGGTGCACGACCTGCGCATGCGGCGGGCCGGGGCGGCCGGCTTCATCGACTTCCATCTCGTCGTGCCGGCCGCTATGCCGGTCGTCGAGGCCGGAGGATTTTCGATCGCCTTGAAGATGCCGCCAAGGCGGCGATGCCCCGGCGCCAGCCTCGGGAACGGGCCCGCGGCATCCGGGTCAAAGTAGAAGGTAGAAGGGGCAGCCAGTGACCATGACCGACACATCGAACCTCACCCAGCTCGGGCAGAAGGTGGAAACGCCGCAGAACCCGGAGGCCGCCGTGCTTGAAAAGGTACCGAACGGCAATCAGGGCACGGATTATGTGGTGCGGTTCACGGCGCCGGAATTTACCTCCCTTTGCCCCATGACCGGTCAACCGGATTTCGCCCATATCGTCATCGACTACATCCCGGATGCCTATCTGGTCGAATCGAAGTCGCTGAAGCTCTTCCTGCACTCCTTCCGCAACCACGGGGCCTTCCACGAAGACTGCTCCATCTATATCGCCAAGCGAATCGTGGAGCTGCTGGACCCGAAGTGGCTCAGGATCGGCGCCTACTGGTATCCGCGCGGCGGGATCCCGATCGACGTCTTCTGGCAGACAGGCGAGGCGCCGGCAGGTGTGTGGCTCCCGGAGCAGGGTGTGCCCACCTATCGGGGACGCGGCTGAGGCAAAGCGTCCGCCGCGACGACCGTCACCCAAAAGCGAGAGACAGGCCGAGAAGGGCGGTTGCAGCACCGGCCACCCGGGTAATGGCGGGCGCGAAGCGCGAGATCCAAGCCCCGAGGCCGACGCCGGAGGCATGCAGGAGTGCAGTGGCAATCGCGAACCCGATGGCGAACTGCCAGGCGCCCGCCGTCCCGAGCTCCCCTCCGTGCGCGTGACCGTGGAAGAGCGCAAAGATCGCGACGACGGCGGCGGAAGCGGCAGCCGGGAGCTTTGCCGCCATGGCCACAAGCAGCCCGAGCGCGATCACCGATGCAAGGATGGCCGGCTCCACGAACGGAAGTGCCAAGCCAGACACGGCAATGGCGAACCCGAGGGCCATGGTGGCGACGAAGGCTGCGGGCACCGCCCACAATGCCTTGCCACCGACCTGCGATGCCCATAGCCCGACGGCCAGCATCGCAAGGATGTGATCGGCTCCAAAGAGCGGATGCGAAATGCCGGCGAGCAGGGAGCCATGTTCGACAGGGTCAAGATGTGCAAAAGCCGGTGCGGAACCAGCGACAAACATGGCGGTGGCGATCGGAAGGCGTTTCGGCATCGTGGTTCCCCTGACGTGATGAAGCATGCGGCATGATCGCGAAGGATAGGCAAGCGCCCGGGCCCTGTCCATCTGCAATCCGGACGCTGCGGAAGGCGCGACCTACGTCATTCACCTTAGATTGCGCAAGGTAGCCGCCTCCGGCCTCGTTTCCATTGTTTTACGGCCGCGAACACATTATGTCGGTCCTATGAATCCCACGCAGGAGACAGAGACCGTGATGAACGACGAAGACGACAACGACGACAAGACGAAGGAATTGCCGCTCGGCAAGGAAACGGAGGCGAATCTTTTCAAGTCGCGTTCCATCTTCATCTACGGGCCGATAACCCAGGAACTCGCGCAGAAGGTCAACACCCAACTGGTGGCACTTTCCGCTGCGAGCGACGACGACATCCGCATCTATGTGAACTCGCCGGGTGGCCATGTGGAATCGGGTGATTCCATCCACGACATGATCAAGTTCATCAAGCCGAAGGTATGGATGATCGGGACCGGCTGGGTTGCCTCGGCAGGTGCGCTGATCTACGTCGCCGCGCCGAAAGAGCGCAGGATCGCCCTGCCAAACACACGCTTCCTGCTGCACCAACCGTCGGGCGGCACGCGCGGCATGGCGTCCGATATCGAAATCCAGGCGCGTGAAATCATCAAGATGAACGAACGCCTCATCAAGATCTTTGCGAAGGCTACCGGGCAGCCGGAAGACAAGATCGCCCGTGACATCGATCGGGACTACTGGCTTGGCGCCGAAGACGCGGTCGCCTACGGCCTGGCCTCAAGGATCGTCACGTCCCAGAGCGAGATCGGCTGAACAATCCAGCATCATCAAGGAAAAACCCGCCGACGACCCCGGCGGGTTTTTTCGTGGCCGGGCCGGGCGAGATCCCGCCAATGAACGGCTGCCTTCCTGCGCCGGTCTGACGTCTTCCTTTGACCGTACCGTTTTTGGCCTCGGCTGATCTTGCCATCTGCGGCTTCGCCATGTTCGATGGTGCCTCCCTTCGACGAGTCCCGCACCATGCTCAAGGAATTTTCGGTCCCGGCCCTGATGATGGGCCTGCTCACAGCCTTTGTCGGCTTCATCAGTTCATTTGCGGTCATCGTGCAGGGACTACAGGCGATGGGCGCAAGCGCGCCGGAAGTGGCCTCGGCGCTGCTGGCGCTGTGCTTTGCGCAGGCCGCCCTGGCGGTCTTCTTCTCGATCCGCCACCGGATGCCGATCATGATGGCGTGGTCGACGCCCGGCGGGGCGCTGCTGGCGACCACCGGCGCAATCGAGGGGGGCTTCCCGGCGGCCGTCGGCGCGTTCGTGCTCTGCGGCGTGCTGATCACGCTTACGGGACTTCTGCGCCCGCTCGGGCGGGCGATCCGTCGGATTCCGCCAGCCCTTGCCAATGCGATGCTGGCCGGCATCCTGCTCAGTCTCTGCCTTGCTCCTGTCAAGGCGATCGCGTTCGACGCGGCACTCGGCCTGCCGATCGTCCTGACCTGGATCGTGGTCGTTTCCAGATGGCGGCTCTGGGCGGTGCCGGCGGCGCTCGGAATGCTGGTCCTGGTCCTGATCCTCGGGGTCGACCTTCCGGCCGATGCCTTGGCGCAGATCGGCGGGGCGATCCGTCCCGACCTCACCTTCGTGGCACCGGTGTTTACCTGGCATGGCTTCGTTTCGGTCGCCGTGCCGCTGTTCATCGTCACCATGGCGTCCCAGAACATCCCCGGCATCGCGATCCTCAAGGCACATGGCTATGAACCTGCGCCCGGACCGCTGTTTGCCGCAACGGGGATCTTTTCGGCGGTCTGCGCCTTCTTCGGCAGCCTGCCCGTCAACATGGCAGCGATCACTGCTGCGATGTGCGCCAGCGAGGATGCCCATCCGGATCCGGCACGCCGCTACTGGGCGTCGCTTGTTGGCGGCGGGGCCTATATCGGCCTTGGCCTGATCGCCGGCGGGGTGATCGCCTTCGTGTCGCTAGCCCCGCCAATCCTCCTGCAGGCGGTGGCCGGCCTCGGGCTCATCAGCGCGTTTTCCAGCTCCGCCTTCGCCGCCTATCGGGAGCCCGAAAGCCGCGAAGCTGCGGCCATCACCTTCCTGGTCACGTCCTCAGGCATATCGTTCGGCGGAATCTCGGGGGCGTTCTGGGGGCTTGTGGCAGGCGGTCTGATGCTGGGACTGCAGCACATCATGCGCCGGCTTAAAAAGTGAGCGGGGACTTGCCTCCCATCTGAGGCACGGTTATACATCCTGCCCATGACCATGACAGACGCAATCATGTCTGACCGTCCGTTCACCCGCCGCACCGCGGCCGGGACGCCGGTTCTTGCGCTTTCCTCGCTTCTTAGCCTCGACCTTACGCGCGGTTGCCGGGTCCGTTGAGGAGCGCCCGGCGGCCGAAAAGCCCTGCCGGCGCAAGAGCTCCTCTCACAAACATTCGATATTGAGGCACACCAGACCGCACAAGGTCCGCATCGGCGACGGCTTACCCCAGAGAGCCCGTTCCGAACGTGAGTGACAAGAGAGTTCAGCACCATGGACGCGACAAGCAAACCGACCGCACATCCGACCTCGAGGCGCGGCATGCCCGACGCAGCCGTCAAGTACCGCGCCTATCCGACCATCAACATTCCCGACCGGACCTGGCCGTCGAAAGTCATTGAGAAGGCACCGATCTGGTGTTCGGTCGATCTGCGCGACGGCAACCAGTCGCTGGTCAACCCGATGGGCCACGACCGCAAGGCACGCATGTGCAAGCTGCTGCTGGACATGGGCTTCAAGGAAGTCGAGATCGGTTTCCCCTCCGCCTCGCAGACGGACTTCGATTTCGCCCGCTGGTGCGTGGAAGAGGGGGGCGTTCCGGACGATGTCTCGCTGCAGGTGCTGGTCCAGTGCCGGCCGGAGCTGATCACCCGGACCTTCGAGTCGCTGGAAGGCGCCGTAAAGCCGATCATCCACTTCTATAACTCCACCTCGGAGTTGCAGCGCCGCGTCGTGTTCGCCAAGGATGTGGCCGGCATCAAGCAGATCGCCGTCGATGCCGCCAAGATGATTACCGACATGGCGGCGAAGGCCGGCGGTGGCTATCGCTTCGAATATTCTCCGGAAAGTTTCACCGGCACCGAGCTGGAGGTGGCACTGGAGATCTGCAACGCGGTGATCGCCGAAGTGAAGCCGACGGCCGGCAACAAGCTGATCATCAACCTGCCGTCGACAGTGGAGATGGCGACGCCGAACATCTATGCGGACCAGATCGAGTGGATGTGCCGGCAGATCGACAACCGCGAGAACATCATCATCTCGCTGCATCCGCATAACGACCGCGGCACGGGCATTGCAGCGACTGAACTGGGCCTGATGGCCGGTGCCGACCGCGTCGAAGGGACGCTGTTCGGCAATGGCGAGCGCACCGGCAACGTCGACATCGTCACCCTGGCGCTCAACATGTACACGCAAGGGGTGGACCCGGAACTCGATTGCTCCGACATCGAGCGGATCAAGGAGGTCTACGAATATTCCAACGAGATGGTCATCCCGGAGCGCCATCCTTACGTGGGTGAACTGGTCTACACGGCCTTCTCCGGCTCGCACCAGGATGCGATCAACAAGGGGATGAAGGCGATCAAGGTCGCCAACCATCCGGTGTGGGAAGTGCCTTACCTGCCGATCGATCCGCGAGACGTGGGCCGATCCTACGAGGCGATCATCCGCATCAACTCTCAGTCCGGCAAGGGCGGCATCGCCTATATTCTGCAGCAGGACTACGGCCTGAACCTTCCGCGCAACCTGCAGGTCGAGTTCCGCGAGGACATCCAGCGCATTACCGACGAAGAGGGCAAGGAGCTTCCCTCGAGGCGCATCTACGACCGGTTTATCGAGCGCTATGTGGAACAG
>JAEYTV010000019.1 GCA_023433855.1 Pseudomonadota bacterium
AGCCTACTCCGCACAATACGGCGTGCGATCAATATCTGTCATGCCTACCAATCTTTATGGACCGAACGATAATTTCGATCCGCACAACTCGCACGTCATTCCCGCGATGCTGCGAAAGATGCATGAAGCCAAGATCTCGGGTCTTGATCGCGTGATCGTGTGGGGCACTGGGGCGCCACTGCGAGAGTTCCTGCATGTGGATGATCTCGCCGATGCCTGCTGCTTTCTGATGAAGAGCCACACTCACCTGCCTCTCATCAATATAGGGTCGGGCGACGAAATCACCATCCGCAATCTCGCTTATCTGGTGGCCGACGTCGTTGGTTACCGGGGCCAAATCGTGTTCGATGCCAACAAGCCGGATGGAGCGCCAAGAAAGCTCCTCAACTGCGCCCGCCTCAACAGCATGGGCTGGAGGCCGAAGGTCGATCTTAGGAGCGGGATAGACGATCTTTATTCACGGTGGCGAGGTCTGGTGCAGGTGACTGCCTGAAGCGAGCGCTGGGCGCTCGCAGTGCATGATGGCGGACCGGTACGGGTGCAGAGGCCCGCCGCCGCGCCGGCCCGTAATATGCCGCCCAACCTCGACGCCGGATCCAGTAGGGACTTCACCGAGTGAGGAGATGGGGGGCATGAAAATACCGACTGTTGTGATTGTGCTGTTCTCAGCTGGGACCTTGCTGCTCCCTGTCCTGCGTAGCGACATTCAGACCAGGGCGAGCGAGGCCGAACGGGCGCCGGGCGTGGCCGTGCCATACGCCGATTTTTCGGTTCCCGTTCCTGAACCGCCTCTGCCGCTCGATATTGAGCCGTTCGATCCTCCTTTTTATCAGGTCAGCGAGAACGCACCGGCTATTGCAGAGATTTCCAGGAGCGCGGGCCCGGACGAGGTCGTGTCTATGACCGGAGTTGCACTCGACGGTGGGACCACCTTCAAGATATTCTCGCATGCCCCGGGGGTGAGGAAGGGTGAGATCACCTCTGTCACGCCCTTGACTGCCGATGGCACGGCGGCAACCCTCCTGTTGCCGGCCACGCTGCCTTCATGGTCCATGTATCTGCTCTGGCCGGAGCAGGGTGGTTTTCAGGGGAGAGCGTACCCGATCAACAGGACGGAAGCCTGGTGGATTGGTCCAGAAAAGGGCGTACCCGGCTCGACAGTCTCCATCTACGGCCGAAATCTTGCGCATTCCAATGGCAGAAGTCGATCACATGTCTACATCCAGCCGAGAGGACAAGCAGGTTGGTATCTGGATCTCCGCTCGGTCAACCCCTTCAGGGTAGAGTTCGCGGTCCCCGACCTGCCTCCTGCCGCCTACGAGGTATGGATCCACAACGGTCATGGCGGTCGCCTCGGATGGAGCGGGCCTCTCACACTGGAGGTCGACCGGCACTCTGCGTGGGCCGGACAGGATCAGAATATCGTCAATGTCAGACGCTTCGGTGCGGTCGGCAACGGCCGTGACGACGATACGGCCGCAATCGAAAGGGCACTCGAGGCGGCCGGCAGCTCGGGGCCGTCGACGATCTATTTCCCGAAAGGGGACTATCGGGTATCTGCCACCCTCCATTCGCCGGGCGAAATCACGTGGCGAGGCGACGGGATCGAGAAAACGCGGATCCAGCTTGTACGTGTCCTGAACGAAAGCTTAATTATCAGTCAGAGAGACAACGTTCGCTTTCAGAACCTGACGCTAAGGGGTAACGGCAAGACGGGTGGCCAGCCGATGGTCAGCCTTTCATCTGCGAAAGACATCCGCCTTGACGCGGTCAGGCTGGATGCATGGGGCGCGCCGGCGCTCGATGCGCAGGACGTTCACGGATTGTCGGTGGACAGCTCGGAGCTGATCGAGAACGGTTCCTTCTACGGCACCAGCCGCCAGGTCTTTTTCCGCCGCAACACATTCCGGATGACAGGTTACGGGGAATCTGTCGTGTCGCTGTGGGGCGGCCGGGACTTCTCGATGATCGAGAATGAACTGGTCAACGCAGACGAACGACGCGACGATGGTCATGGCATCGGTCGTTTTTTCGTGGGGCAAGCCCATTACGGAAGCCTGCGGAACCTCTACTGGGAACAGAATGTGTCACGCAACGCCGCGCCGCACGACTGCGAAACGGTCGACTGCAACAAGGGAGAGCAGATCTGTTTTGAGATCGTCGGGAGCCGCTTGATCGATGGCTTCGTCAGCGCGTCGGCCAACACCGTAAACTTCCGCATGCTGGACCCGGGAAAAGCGCTTCCGAGCGGACGTGACCTGGTGATAGTGGGAGGACGAGGGGCGGGCCAGCACCGCCACATTGTCTCGACCAGCGGCAACAGCCTCGTTCTGGAACGTCCATGGAACGTCATTCCGGACAAGACAAGCCGTTTCGCGCTTGCGGCCACTGCGTCGAGAGCAGCGATCTATGACAACACCTTCCAGGGACGCGACAGCTATAGCCGGCACGATTCCGATTCCACGGCTGTGCTCCTCTACGGCAACGTGTACGATGTCGTGGTGGACAGCAACCATATCTCGCGCATGAGACACGGAATGATGACAGTCGCGCTCGACTCCACGCGTGGTCTCAGCCCCTACTTTCTGCAGTATTCCAACAACCGCGTTCGTGAGAGCAACAGCGGCCTCTACGTGGGAACGACATTCGCGGATTCAGGAGTTCCGGGAATCTGGGGCGGTCTCGGCAATGTCTATCGCGGGAATCTATTCGAAGACATTGCTTATATCGGCGTTGAGTACGAAAGCTGGGATCACCGCGGCGCGGACTACAATGCTACGGTTTTCGACCGAAACCGTTTCGATGGCGTGAGTTACGGTTTCGTCGACGCCTACAAGCTGATGTGGACCCATGACGGGCGGTTCAAAGCCGGGCCACAGTCCAGCAGGTCCAGGCGACTGAATACTGTCCTCCATAAGAACGAATTCGTGCGAGGGGGCGGCAGCTTGATAGGAACTATGGGATTTCTAACGATGCATCCAGACAATACATGGCTGAACGTCGGCTCGACATGGAGTGGTTTTGCGACCGGCAACGTCGGTCCGCAATGATCATCTTCCTGGCGGGATCGGCAAAGGAGGATCCATCGGCAGGCGGGAGCCATATCCTCGGCGAGAGCAATCTTCAGGGGGATGCCTTGTACACGAAGGGACCGGACGGATCGTTCGTGACATTTGATCGATTTGTCACGGGCGATCCGCGGTCCCATCGAAGGGGCGATCCGACCGATCCCTGAACGACGGCCGCTTCAGATGCGGTCGATGTTTTGCCTGTGGCCATACGAAGTCCGGCCCGGCATATGGCACGCGACAGCGACTGTAATATGCTGCGCCCGCGGAGGGAGTGCTAACCTCTGTCTTCTGACCAGCTGTCGAGGCCCGCTCCCGAAGGAGGCGGGTCGACTCAAGCCGCGTCTGGATTGTGGCGGCGCCAGGCCTGGATGTCATTGCGGGTGATCCAGATGCGTCCATCGAACGCGAATTTGCGAGTGGCCGCCTTCTCGGTGACGATGTCGGCAAACACCTCGACGTAACGAGCGGGCCTGTTGCCTGTTGCGTTGTGGGCGGGAGAGTACTGGATGTCCGTTATGGCTTCGTGCGTCACCTGTACGGGCTGCACGCCCTGAGGGCCTGACATGATGATGACTACATCACGCCTGACCATCAATTACTTGACCGGAACGAGAGCAGCCTGCATGAGCGCCTACGTCAATCCCCGAGTCGACTACCTTGTTCTCAGTCGCCAGACCTGCGGCGAACTGGCTGTCATCCCATGCCAAGTGCGCGGCAGTGGCTAGTTTACAGTCGCGGCAGCGCTGGTATTCGTCGGCGTGGCGCCAGATGCCACGAGGCTTACCCGAACCACGTCACCGGCCCGAACCTGCGTCTGTTCCTCGACGGCCATCTCCTGATAACCGCCTTCAACACGGCGCACGACGGAGAACTTCGTCTGGATCAGCTTCTCCAGGCTCGTTACCCGTCGAGCCGTCGCACCCACTTCCGCCATGGTCTGGAGACTGAAAGACATCTTTTTCCGCAGCCGTACCATTTCCAGCTCGATCTCACGCAGTTCCGTCGCCGCGTCGCTGTGGCGCTTATTCTCGATCTCCAGAATGCGTCGTTCGACCTCATTCTTGTTCTGCTGTGCCCGTGCAAGGAAGGATGTGGATTCGAGCAGTTGCTGGTTCATTGCGAGAAGCTCTCGCTTGCGCTCCCGAAGCGCGGCCTGAGAAGCGGCTCCACGCTCCACCAGTTCCTCCGAGGCGTTCACGTCAAGCCCCAGCAGCCGGAACTGCTCGGTCCGCAAGGCGTTTCCTTTTTCCAGCGTTTCTATCTCATGGATGAAGTTCTGCCGCTGGACTTCCAGGTTCGTCTTTTCATCCTGCAAGACCGACAGACGAAGCCGATACAGGTTCTTCTCGGCGTTGACGATCTTGTCGACGGCTGTGGTATCCCGAATAAGCCCTAGGTCGCCGCTCTTGTAGTCGAAAGCCTCGTTGTTCAACTCGGCCTGCAGCCGAACGCGTCTGATATCCTGCGACAGAAGCTGCAGGGACATGTCTTCATACTCCTGCTGTGCGGAGATGAGCTGGAGGCCCGAGATATCAGCACGGGCCGTCGGCTCCCGCAGGCCGCCTCCCAGCGCAAAGAGCTCAAGCACGATCATGCCCGGGCGGTATTCGTATCTTCCCGGTTTTTGCACATCGCCCACAATGAAGATCGGTGCATATTCCTTTACCGCTACCGAGACGGAGCGATTGGCCACGTGCTTGGAGAGATCACGGCTTATCTGTAGGCCGATCTCGTCCACCGTTTTGTCTGCAACGCCGACGTTGCCGAGAAGAGGATAACCGATTGTCCCTTCGACGCTGACAGGGAACAGACCGGTCAATCCCGTATCGCCATAGACGGTGATCATCAGCACGTCCCCAATGGCAACCTTGTAGGCAGAGACCTCAAGTGCGGACGCTGGTGATTGAAAAGCAAGTTCCAAGATCATCAGGGCGCCCATCGCTCTGAACAGGATAGCCCGGGCAAGAGACGTGACGCGCATGGTTCACCTCGCAAGGTCGGCAACGGCGGCAGGCCGCGATCTGGTTTCCGGCCTGGCCGGCCGGCTCTTCCCGGCTCCAAACACGCGCAGCAGCCTCGATCGATGCCGCTTCTGCCGACGAACGCCGTTCAGAACGATGCCTGTAATGTGCCTGCCGGCCATGCGAAGCTTGGTGACGGCGTTCTGGATGGCGGCTGCGTTGGCCATCTCCGGCCGGACCACAAGAGTGATCGTGTCGCAGAGGCTGGCAATTCGCAGGAGATCGAGATCGTACGAGACGGACGGCGCATCGATGAGAACCAGTTCGTACCGCTGCGTCAGTTCACATACGAACGCAGCGAAGCGCTTGTTTCCCAGAGTGAAGTTGGGAGGTGAAGTGGCCTCATGTGCGACGACGACATCCACGGACGAGCTTCGGTCGCGCTGGATGACCTCATCAAAAGAGATTTCGCCGGCCACCGCGCGGGCGAGGTGTGGCGCGCTACGAACGTCGAATTCAAGGTTCAGGCCCGGATTTCGCAGGTTGGCGTCAACGACAACCACCTTGACCCCGCTCAAAGCCAACGAACGTGCCAGGTTGGCAATCACAAACGTCTTTCCTTCGCCATCCGTCGAGGACGTGAACGCGATGACCCGGGCTTTGTCCTCGGCAAGCTGGAGATATGTCTGGAGATCTGCGAACGCGCCATAGAAGTCCGCCGCACCGCCGCTGAACATCCCCGGGCCTTTGCGAAACTCTCCAACCGGAATTCGCGGTATGCTGCCGATCACAGCCAGACCGGTCTTTTGCTGGAGGGCGGATATGGATCCCCCCGACCTGTCCGTCCAATGAAGTATCAACGCCGCGCCCAGTCCGGTACCGCAGCCGAGAAGCAGTCCCAGAAGCGCCCAAAGGTTCTTGTCCGGGCTTGTCGGTTTGGTGCTCGGCATCGCTCGCGAGATGATCCTTGCCTCGGCAGTTGCGATGCCGTCCTGCTCGATCGTCTGTTTGTATCGGGCGAGGTAGGTTTCGTAAATCGATCGGTTCGCCGCGGCTTCCCGGTCAAGCTGAGCGGACTGGACAACGGCCATGTTGGTCATGGATATCGCCCGCTGCACCGCCTTGAGGTTTGCCTCGACCTCCCGCTGCTGCTTCTCGTTTACTTCGATCTCGTTGCGCAGGCTGGCAACCACCTGCGAGACCTCCTGGCCGATCTGACGTTTAAGGGACGCGAGCTGCGAGGAGAGTTGTGGTAGTTGTGGATTCATGCTGGCGCCACTTTCATCGATCTCCGCAAGCGCGCGGATTACCCGGGCTTGTTCGGCGCGGAGGAGCTGGATGGCCGGAGAAGAGAGCACTTCGGTGAGCCCCAAGCCGTCGCCGCTCCGCTGGACATCGATAGCCGTTGCAAGCCTCGCCTTTGCACCGGCCAGCCTGGCCTGAAGAGCGGTCAGTTCGGTGTTCAGCCCTGAGAGCCGCTGCGCCTGCAGGGGAGTGCCCCCCGTATCGATGAGCCCCGATTTTTCCCGGAACTCCGTCGCCTGCCGTTCCGACTCCTCGAGTTTCGTACGAAGGCTGCCAAGGCGTTCGCCGATCCACTCCGCAACGCGGCGCGTTGCTGTCGTCTGAAGGTCTATCTGATAGTCGATATAAGCCTCACCGAACGCGTTGGCGACTTTTGCGGCATGGACTGGATCGCCTGCGCGGTAGGTGATGTAGATAGTATAGGATCGGCCATCGTTGGTGACGCGGACGTTATCCATCAGCTCGTCGATCATCTTCGACCTTTGGGCACTTGCATAAGCCATACCCGGACCGTCCGACGAACGGCTGTTTTTTGCCTGCGGGCCGTGAATCGGGGCGGCTTGCTGAAGGATTGCCAAAACCCGTTCCGCCATGACGCGGGACTGAATGATATCCAGCTCGGTGCGTAGAACCGGGCTTTCCTGCGGCAGGGGCGACACCACGGATTCGGTTGGAAGCACCTGAAGCTTCCGGACATCGAGTGCCAAGATGGCTTCGGCGGTGTAGCGTGTCGGGCTCCTTGCATATCCCACCGCGGCGAGGGCGAAACTTGCAACCACACACAGGCAGATGGCCTTCTTGCGCTCCCTTATGATCGAAACAAGACGGGGAACGCCCTCCTGTTCGCCAGGAGGTGACGAGGAATGGATCATTGCGATTCCTGCTTTAGCTGTATGTTGACGTTTGTGAGCGCCTAGCGTTCACAAACCATGTCACCCATCTTGCAGGCCACTTCGGTTCGGTTCGTTGCCCCGAGCTTCCGCATGATGTTACGCACATGGACCTTGATGGTGCTCTCGCAGAGGTTCAACTCCGAGGCGATGTCCTTATTCGCCTTGCCGCAACGAAGTGCCTCGGCGATTGCCGACTGGCGATTTGTGAACTTCATCGGAGGCAGGGGCTTCTGTGATGTCAGCCCGAGAAGTTGCCCTACGCCCAGGATGCTGCTGGCCGGGATGAACCTCCCGCCGGCAATCGCGAGACTGATCGCCTGTATGCAGATGTCGATGCTGACGGAACTCGGGATGTAACCTCTCACCCCTAACGCAATGATGTCGAGAACGGTATTGATGTCTTGGTTGTCGGAAAGAACAACCACCGGCGCGGGTGAAAGGGAACTCACCACGTCCGCTATCTCTCCGGTGAGGTCCTCCCTGCCGTTATGCCCGGTATTAAAAAGGACAGCCGAAGGCATGCCGAGTATATCCTTTGCCTCCTCCCAATCGCGAAGCTGTGAGAATGTCAGGACACGCCGGTTGATGTGATGAAAGTTCAAGCTGTGAGCGAGGCATTCGCGCTCAAGTACTCGACGGTCGATGAGGGCGATATAACCCCCGTCTGCATGAAAGGCCGGGCCATGTTCGGCAGTATCGTAAGCGTTATCGTCATCAATCATAGGCAACTACTCCCCTACTTAATCGCGAGAATTTCGATGCGGATGTGATCGATTGCAGAACACCTGATGACTTGGGTACGGTCAGGCGAACAAGAGTTTTCTGACGGTGAAGGCCTCCGCGAAGCGTGCGGGTGCCCGGCATTCCATTCCCCTCAGACGAGCCAATCCGCGGAAGGTTTCTGCGTCGAACCAGTCTTTGGATCGCTGCGTCCCGAAATGTTCCAGAAGAAGCGCCACCTTCATGTTCAGTGCGTGCTCGCTGAGCGGCACATAGGTGTTGCGCCTGGAAAAATCCCCATCCCATTTGGGGATTTCGTATTCCATGATGAGATGGTTTCGGAAAACATTGCTGGTCAGTTTATTGATCTCTCTGTGGTCCTGATGTGCATCCTCCCGGCTGTGCGTGAAGATGACATCTGGCTCCACCTTGTCGCGGAGCGCCAGCAGCCAAGCCTTGATTTCCCGGCTCTGGGCGGGGAAATAGCTGTCCTGAAACGAGCCGAGTTCTATCGAATAGGAAGCGGCATCATGTAGAAAAGCCTCGGCGGAACTGCGTGCTTCCGCTGCCCGCTCATTTCCAGCGCTCAAAACGCACCAGCAGACATCAAGCAGAACCCCGTCTGCAATGAGGCTCAGGATCGTGCCGCCCACACCGATCTCGATGTCATCGGAATGAGCCCCCAAACAGAGCACAGACAGGCGTTCGCCGGATGCGGCCAAAGATACGGGTTTCATGGATGGCGCACCGACAAGGCAGCCCTTTCTGCGACCGGAGTGGATCGGCTCATCCAGGGCATGTCGCCATGTTCCACCATGGCCTCGAGAGTCTGCCAGTCGCGCAGCGTGTCCATAGAGCGCCAGAAGCCATCATATTTATAAGCCATCAGCCTGTTGTCCGCGATGAGCCGCGCGAATGGCTCCAGCACAAGTTCCTCGCCTTTGCGCATGTAGTCGAAGATCTCCGGTCGCATCAGGAAGAAGCCGCCGTTGATCCGCATTTCGGACGTCTCGGAAGACCGGAATTCCCGAACCCGGCCGTCGTCGGCAATATCTGCGAGGTGGTATGTCAACGGCGGCCTGACGGCCAAGAAGCAAGCGAGTTTATCGCTGTTCTCGAAGCGCTCGACCATGTCATCCAGATCGACATCAGTCAGGCCGTCGCTATAGTTTGCGAGAAACATCTTCTCGCCCCTGACGTGGTCTCGCACTGCCCAAAGCCGTTCGCCGATGTTGCGCCAGATGCCCGTGTCGATCAGCGACACCCGCCAATCCCGTGGCAGTTCTCCGAGCATCTCGACCCGCCCGGAGCCGGAGATGACGCAGTCGCCATAACTCTCCGGTCTGCTGTTCAGAAAGAACTCCTTGATCACGTTTGCCTTGTATCCGAGGCACAGGATGAAGTCGTCATGGCCGAAACTGGCATAATACTGCATGACGTGGCGCATGATCGGCTGGCCGCCGAGCGGAATGAGCGGCTTGGGTATGTTCTCCGAATATTCGCGGATGCGGGTGCCTCTGCCGCCGCAGAATAGGACGACCTTCATAGCGCCGCCTCCCTCGGATCGATGATGGAAACTTCCGGAATGGGCACGACAAATTTGCCGCCCCAATCGCCGATGCCCTTCATCTGCTCGACGATCTCGTTCTTCAGGTTCCACGGCAAGATCAGGACATAGTCCGGTTTCGCCCGCTCGATCTCGCTCACCGGAAGGATCGGGATATGCATGCCGGGCGTAAACCGGCCATGCTTGTAAGGATTGCGATCGACTGCGAAGTCGATGAAGTCTGTCCCGATGCCGCAGTAATTGAGAAGCGTGTTCCCTTTTCCCGGAGCTCCGTAGGCGCAGATCGATTTGCGCATCTGCTTGAGGCGGATCAGGAAGGAGAGAAGGTTCCGTTTCGTCTCGCGGACGGCATCGCCAAAGGCGGTATATGTCTCGACCACGTCCAGCTTCGCCGCCCGCTCCCGCTCCAGCAGGGCATCGGCTCGTGGATCGCGTTGCCAGGGACCATCAACGTGAGTGAGGTAAACCCGCAACGATCCACCGTGGGTGGGGATTTCTTCGACGTCAAACACCCTCAGGGCATGGCGCCCGGCCATGTTTTCGATGGTCAGCAGCGAGAAATAGGAAAAGTGCTCGTGATAGACCGTATCGAACTGGTTTTCCTCGATGAGCTTGGCAATGTGGGGGAATTCCAGCGTTATCACACCGGAAGCCTTGAGCAGTACCTTCATCCCCGCGACGAAGTCGTTGAGGTTGGGCACCTGCGCCAGCACGTTGTTGCCGATAATGAGATCCGCCTGCCGGTTGTCGAGAGCCAACTCGCTCGCCAAGGCCTTGCAGAAGAAGTCGGTGAGTGTCGGAATGCCTTTTTCAACTGCCACCTTGGCGACATTGATAGCGGGTTCGATGCCGAGGATGGGGATGTTCTTCGCAAGGAAATGCTGCAGCAGGTAACCGTCATTGCTCGCCACTTCGACAACGAAGCTATCCTGGCCCAGGGCGAAGCGCTCCGTCGCCGCTTCGCAATAGTTTTTCGCGTGGGCGACCCAGCTGTCCGAATAGGACGAAAAATAGGCATATTCCTCGAAGATATTCTCCGGCGTTACATATTCCTGCAGTTGTACCAGAAAGCACTCGCTGCAGACGAAGGCATGAAGCGGATAATAAGCTTCCTCACTGTTCACGGCGCCCGCCGGCACGAAGCTCTCGCAAGGCGGCGACATGCCGAGGTTGACGAAGGTGTGTTCCAGTGGAGCATTGCACAGCCTGCAGAGGCCGACATGCTGCGCAGCACCAGCCTCCAAAGAAATAACCGTTCCGCTATTCATGCTGATCCCCCTGCTTGATCTTGCCAAAATGCCCTACACTTTGGCTAGAGGCTAATTTATTACCAAATCAAGATATGCGCGAGCCCGTCTTCAGGCCCGACGTATCATCCATAAGCCGTAGTAGACGTAGCCCGGTTGCTTGGTGCATCATTGCGCTACAGAAACTCATGAGTGCGGAATGGACCTCGTCGCTCCAGGCGGCCGGGGATGCATCAATGTGCAACCTAAAGCCGTATCCGCTTGAAGCCGGCGGGTTCATAGCCGTGCGGGATCGGCTGCGGGAGTTTGTGCGGGAGACGGCAATGCGGTTCAATAGAACGAAGATCGATGGTCTGTGGGTCATAGAGCCGGAACGGATCGAGGATCCACGTGGCTCGTTTGCCAGGACATTTTGTAAGCTGGAGTTTAGTTCCCATGGGTTGTCCGCAGATTTTGCGCAGCACAGCATGTCTGTGTCTTACCGCAAATATACGTTGCGCGGCCTGCACTTCCAGGACCCGCCACACGCAGAGATCAAGCTGGTAACATGTGTGAGGGGTGCGATATGGGACGTGGCGGTCGATCTGCGTAGCGGCTCTCCCACATACCTGCAGTGGATGAGTCAAATCCTGTCATCCTCGAACGGCGCGCAGTTCTATATTCCCGAAGGTTTTGCCCATGGGTTCCAATCGCTCACCGAGGATGCGGCCGTGTCCTATCTGATTTCGACACCTTACCACGCAGAGAG
>JAEYTV010000029.1 GCA_023433855.1 Pseudomonadota bacterium
ACCGCGCTTCAGATCCATCGGGTTCATGCCGGCGGCGACCGACTTGGCGCCTTCCTTGACGATGGCCTGAGCGAGAACGGTTGCCGTCGTGGTGCCGTCGCCCGCAAGGTCGTTGGTCTTGGAAGCGACTTCGCGCAGCATCTGGGCGCCCATGTTCTCGAACTTGTCTTCCAGTTCGATTTCCTTGGCGACGGAAACCCCGTCCTTGGTAATGCGCGGCGCCCCGAATGACTTGTCGATGACGACATTGCGACCCTTCGGACCAAGCGTGACCTTCACCGCATTGGCCAGAACATCGACCCCACGCAGCATGCGTTCACGGGCATCTGTGTTGAATTTGACTTCCTTTGCAGCCATTTTTCCACTCCTGATAGGCAGCTAGATTGACTGGCTTGAATTTCTTAGGCGGCTTTCTGGGCGGCGACCGGGGCCTCGACGATGCCCATTACGTCGCTTTCCTTCATGATCAGCAGGTCTTCCCCGTTGATCTTGATCTCGGTTCCGGACCATTTGCCGAACAGAATGCGGTCACCGGCTTTGACGTCGAGCGGCTGGACGTGCCCTTGCTCGTTGCGAGCGCCGGGACCGACAGCGATCACTTCGCCTTCCTGCGGCTTTTCCTTGGCAGTGTCGGGAATGATGATGCCGCCCTTCGTCTTTTCTTCAGACTCGACGCGGCGGACGAGAATACGATCATGAAGCGGTCGGAACGTCATGTTTTCCTCCTGGACAAACAAGATGATCAATTTCCCCTGCCGGACCGGACGACCAATCCGGACAGGCGCCGGCCCTCCCCTTGTGAGCGATCGGCGCGATCGATTTGGTTTCGCGATTTTCGGCTTTCAAGGGGCTGCTGCGAAAAAAATAGCAGTCAACCGCGCCTGCTGCTAAGCCGTCGAAAAGGAACAACTATTTCTTCAATGACGTTGAACCCGAGCTTCCCATGTACAGCTTCGTGGGAGCCATTCCTGGATTGACCCGAATGGAGATGTAAGCATGCGTTTGTCTTCGGATATGGAGTACCAACTCGCCGGCTATGGATTAACCACGGCCCACATTCTCTACCGCATCCCCGACTTCGGATCGGTGCTCCAGACCTATGTGTGGCAGGACTACGATCTTGCCCCCGACTTCCCCGAGATGCGCAAGTTCCTTGACTTCTGGCAGGAGAACCTGGACGGTCCGCTACATTCCATCCGCTTTACACACAAGCGCCTGATCGGACCGAGCGAGTGGAAAAAGATCGAGGGCGAATTCACGATCAACTGACTGGAGGAATGCGATGCCGGGGCCGGCAGGGTCGTGCTGGCGTAAAGAAACCAACCTCATCCCTGGGGAGCGAGCTTCGGCGCGGTGAGCCGTGACAGACGCTAGCGTTCGAATCGCACATCAGGGTTTCGATCGCGGTCATAACGTGTGGCGAGCGGGAATGTCGGCAACCAGGATTCGCGCCGGATGACCCAGCTCTCGTAGGTTGGTTTCATCTGATCGGGGGCGTCGAGCGACCCCAGGTTCACCTCGATCTCATCTCCAGTGCGTGAGAAGACCGAGGAACCGCAGCGAGGGCAGAAAAAGCGCCCCGCATAATCGCGTGTTTCGCCGTCAATCGTCACCGCTGTTTCAGGAAATATGGCGGACGCATGGAAAAGCGCTCCATGGTGCTTTCGGCAGTCCATGCAGTGACAGATCCCGACGCGGTAAGGGACACCCGAGGCCACGAACCGCACATCGCTGCATAGACAGCCGCCCGTGAAACGGTCCATGGCCACATCCTCCTGCTCCACCACGCATCGGCGTCGCTACAACAGATAGCACGGTGGCCGCATCCTGTAACGCAGATGTGGGCGCTGTTCTGCCGGTCAACGTCGCGTCGAAGGTTTCATTCGTCCCGCCGGCAACCGTCAGGCGGCCTTGCTGAAGGTGCGCCCAGACTTGTCGAGATAGGCATCGAACGCCGCGGCAACCGACCGGACGATGAACCGGTGGTGGTCCGAGACGCGGATCTGTCCTCCCGCCCACTCGATCAGGCCGTCGCTTTTCAACTGCTGCAGCCGATCGTTGTTGTCGAGCAGCACGCCAGCATCTAGACCATGCGCTTGCGCGACGGCATCTATGTCAACGTAAAAATCGCACATGATGCGCTCGATGAGTTCCGCGCGCAGCCGGTCCTCGGCTGTCAGCCTGTAGCCCTTCGCAACCGGCAGTTCGCCTGCCGCGACCCGGGAAGCATATAGCCCCGGAGGCACCTCGTTCTGGACGTACCCCTGCGGCAACCTGCCGATCGACGAAGCTCCAAGGCCGATCAGGGCTTCACATCCGTCGGTGGTATAGCCCTGGAAGTTTCGATGCAGGCGACCCTCTCGCCGGGCCACACTCAGATCATCCGACGGAAGCGCAAAGTGATCGAGGCCGATCTGCTCGTAGCCGGCTGCGACCAGCGTTTCGGCGATCGCCTCCGCCTGCAGCGACCGCTCGCGGGCATTCGGAAGGGTTGCTTCGTCGATCAGCCGCTGGTGTTTCTTGAACGTCGGAATATGCGCGTAGCCGAAGACCGCAAGACGATCGGGCCGCAACTGGATGGCCGCCTCCACCGTCTCGACGCAGGATTGTACGGTCTGGTATGGCAACCCGTAGATAAGGTCGAAGTTGATCGCATCGATGCCGTTCCGCCGAAGCTGTTGAACGGCGGCCATCGTGGTCTCGACGCTCTGGATGCGGTTGATCGCCTCCTGTACGGTGGGATCGAAGCTCTGCACCCCGAGACTCGCCCGGGTAACGCCGGATGTTCCCAGTGCCTCAGCCATATCCGCCGTCAGGGTCCGGGGGTCGATCTCCACTGCCGCGCGTGCGCCGGACGCAAAGCCCAGATGATCGCGAAGCGCCTGCATCAGGGCGAGGAATTCCTCGGGCCTGATGATCGTCGGGGTGCCCCCGCCGAAATGAATTTCCCCGATGTTGAAGCTTTCCTTCCGCGCAGCCGCCAGGAGTTCAACCTCACGGCGCAGCACGTCAAGGTAATCCAGGATCGGCTTGTCGCGTTCCGTGATCGTCGTGTGGCAGCCACAGTACCAGCACATCGACCGACAGAAGGGGATGTGGAGATAGAGCGACGTCGCCTTGTTATCCGGTAAGGCGCTCAGCCAGTCCGGATAAGCCAGCGCATTGAAATCGGATGTGAAGTTCGGCGCCGTTGGGTAGCTCGTGTAACGGGGCAACCGTGCATCACCATACTTCTCGATTATCGCTTCAGACATTCTCGGACACCTTCCAGGATCAGTCATGCGAACCGTTAGCAGGCAGGCACCAATCGATCTTTGTGCGAAATCAAAGCGGCGAAGGTTTCAGGCGAACACCGCCGGCATTGCAGGCGGCGTCCCGGTCCCCCGGCGGGGGACATCCGTCGCCGCCGCGGAACTTCCGCTACTCGCCACTGTTTGATTGTCGCGAGCCAGGAGAAGACGAATGACGATGCAATCGCAGAAGGGATCGCGGCCGTGCGCTCGACATTGGCGACAAGGACGTTGCGTCGGGCGGCAGCGATACCAAACTGACGGGGGACATATCAGGGGCCGGGGCCGCCCGGGCAGAGCCGCCGACGCAAGGTATCGTGACGGTGAAGTCCTTCGACCCGCCGAAGACGGATGGGGAGCGCCGGATCTTTCAGAACGGCGACACGGACAGAAACGCATCAGACGAGTGATGCCCCGACCTGCCGGCTGCCGGATACGGGC
>JAEYTV010000030.1 GCA_023433855.1 Pseudomonadota bacterium
GATGGAGAGTTACGATCCTGGGTGCCTACAAACGTAGGTGGGCGCCATATGTCCAAGCCCACGGGCCTGGTCAGGGACAGCTCCCTTTGGATCGAGTATGGCCCCAGGGATTGTGGTTCCTGTCGAGAGGCGCAGACCGCAACAACAATATAAATAATAAACGGCATTCCTGCCAGTGGCGCGGATGGTTTTTATCGCCGGGCTCTTAGGTTGCCGGCGCCGCGGAGCGGTCGTTGATCTTGGCCGTCAGGCTCTCCAGGCGGGAGGCGAGTTCATCGAGGGCCGAAACAACAACCTCCTCGTTGTTCCGCTGCGTTTCCATGGCGCCGTCACGGTTGGACCGGAGGGCCGCGAGTTCCTCCTGAAGTGCGTTCATCTTGCGGGTGAGCTCAGACAACTCGTCCATGATCATTATGCCGGCCATCACCGTGATGCGCAGGTCTCCGATCTCGCCGAACTGGCTCTTCAGGTGCCCGACATAGCGGTCGAGACGACTGGCAAGCTCGGTCAGGTGATCCTCCTGCCCCTCCTCGCAAGCCATGCGATAAGCCTTGCCATCGATCGTGACTGTCACCTGAGCCATGGCCTCGCCCTTTTTTGTCCTGATGGCTTCTCAGCGGTCCAGCACGGCGCGGATCGTCTCCATCGCCGTGACCAGCCTGCGGGAAACCTCCCGGTTGACTTCTTCCAGACGATTGGCACGGAATTGCGACTGATCGAGTTCCTGCGCGAGGCGGGCGCGGTCGGCGTGTACCCGTCGAACCTCGGTTTCCACGTCCCGGGCTTCCCGTTGACGCTCCAGACGTGCATCGACGGCGCTTTCAAGGCTTCCGATGGCGGCTCTCAACTGTGAGATCGCCATGTCGATCGTTTTTTCCACCGGCATGAAGCCTTCCGTCCATATACCTGTTACGCCGAATCGATACGAATGACCTGCTCCACGAGCGCCGAAGACTAGTCAGGCTCCGGAGGCGGGTCAATCGACCGGGAACGAGCGAAACCGTTCTAACTGTGGATGTTCTCAGATACGCCTCTCGCCCCGGTGCGCAGTTTCCCTTCCGCCTTGCAGAAACTTCCGTCCCGACCTGCGGTTAGATCCGTGCTTTTGTTGACTTGCGCGTTCCACCTGCTAAGGATCAGCCGCTTTCAGGCGGTCCGCGCCGGACCGTGACCGACACCCGTCAAATTGCGGATTAGCCATGACCTCTCACGACAAACATAACCGGATGGCGAATGCGATCCGATTCCTTGCCATGGATGCTGTGGAAAAGGCCAATTCCGGTCATCCGGGCCTCCCGATGGGCGCCGCCGATATCGCGACCGTGCTCTTCACCCGCTATCTCAAGTTCGATCCCAAGAACCCGCTGTGGCCCGACCGCGACCGTTTTGTTCTTTCGGCCGGTCACGGTTCGATGCTGCTCTACGCTCTCCTCTACCTCACTGGTTATGAGGACATGACGATCGAGGACATAAAGCAGTTCCGCCAGCTCGGCTCCAAGACCGCCGGGCATCCTGAATACGGCCACGCCTCCGGCATCGAGACCACCACCGGCCCGCTGGGCCAGGGTATTGCCAATGCAGTCGGCATGGCCATTGCGGAAAAGAAGCTGGAACTCGAATTCGGCTCGGACCTGCAGAACCACTATACCTATGCGCTTTGCGGCGACGGCTGCCTCATGGAAGGCATCAGCCAGGAAGCGATCGCTCTTGCCGGGCACCTCAAGCTCAACAAGCTGGTGCTCTTCTGGGACAATAATTCCATCACCATCGACGGTCCGGTCAGCCTCGCGGACTCAACCGACCAGATCATGCGCTTCAAGGCCGCACACTGGAACACGATCGAGATCGACGGCCATGACGTCGACCAGATCTCCGCCGCCATAGAGGCAGCGGAAAAGTCCGACCGCCCGACCTTCATCGCCGCCAAGACGATCATCGGTTTCGGCGCACCGAACAAGGCCGGCACCCACAAGGTCCACGGCTCGCCGCTGGGCCCTGATGAAATCGCCGCAACCCGCAAGGCGCTTAACTGGGAGTCCGAAGCCTTCACCGTTCCGGCGGATGTGCTGGATGCGTGGCGTCTGGCCGGCCTGCGGTCGACCAAGATCCGCAAGGAGTGGGAAGACCGTCTGGCAGCCTCGTCCAACAAGGCTGAATTCGTGCGCCGTTTCGCCGGCGACCTGCCGGGCGGCTTTGACAGCGCGATTGACGCCTTCAAGAAGAGGGTAGCGGAAAACAATCCGACCGTTGCCACCCGCAAGGCATCCGAGGACGTCTTGGAAGTCATCAACGGCATCGTTCCGGAGACGCTCGGCGGCTCGGCGGACCTGACGCCGTCCAACAACACCAAGACCAGCCAGATGAAATCGATCACTCCGTCCGATTTCTCTGGCCGCTACATGCACTGGGGCATCCGCGAACATGCGACCGCCGCTGCCATGAACGGCATTACCTTGCATGGTGGTCTGATCCCCTATTCGGGTGGCTTCCTGATCTTCTCGGATTATTGCCGTCCATCGGTGCGGCTGGCAGCTCTGATGGGCATTCGCGTGGTTCATGTCTGGACCCATGATTCGATTGGCGTCGGCGAAGATGGCCCAACCCATCAGCCGGTGGAACATCTCGCCTCCCTCAGGGCCATTCCGAATCTCCTCCTCTTCCGACCTGCCGACGAAACCGAAACGGCCGAATGCTGGCAGCTGGCACTCAAGACCAAGAGCCGGCCATCCGGTCTTGCTCTGACCCGCCAGAACCTGGCGCCGGCACGCAAGATCTACGAGGAAAAGAACCTCTGCGCCCAAGGCGCCTATGAACTCGTTCCAGCCGCCGATGCCAAGGTAACGATCTTTGCGTCGGGGTCGGAAGTCGAACTGGCGCTCAAGGCCCAGGCGACGCTCGACGGCAAGGGCATCGCGACTCGGGTTGTATCCGTCCCCTGCGTCGAGCTCTTCCTCGAACAACCGGCCGATTACCAGCAGGCGATTGTCGGCAATTCGCCGGTGAAGATCGCAGTGGAAGCCGGCGTACGCGAAGGCTGGGATCACTTCATCGGCCCGAACGGCATATTCATCGGCATGAAGTCGTTTGGGGCTTCGGGACCTGCGAAGGATCTCTTCAAACACTTCGGCATAACTGCGGAAGCTGTCGTCGCCGCCGCCGAAAACGAGCTGGCCTGAGCCAAAACCGATTATTGAAGACAAGCAAAGCGGAGTATTTGAAATGACAGTGAAGGTTGCAATCAACGGGTTCGGCCGCATCGGCCGCAACGTGCTGCGCGCCATCGTCGAATCCGGCCGCACCGACATCGAGGTTGTGGCCATCAACGATCTCGGCCCGGTCGAAACCAATGCCCACCTGCTTCGCTATGACTCGATCCACGGCAAATTCCCGGCCGACGTGAAGGTCGAGGGGGACACGATCGTCGTCGGTGGCGGCAAGCCGATCAAGGTCACGGCCATCAAGGATCCCGCGACCCTTCCTCACGGCGAGCTTGGCGTCGACATCGCCATGGAGTGCACCGGTATCTTTACTTCCCGCGACAAGGCGGCCGCGCACCTGACGGCTGGGGCGAAGCGCGTGATCGTATCCGCTCCGGCGGACGGCGCCGACCTGACGGTGGTGTTCGGCGTAAACCATGACCAGCTCACCAAGGAGCATCTGGTCATCTCTAACGCCTCCTGCACCACGAATTGCCTTGTTCCGGTTGTCCAGGTCCTCGATGACGCCGTCGGTATTGACCACGGTTTCATGACGACGATCCACTCCTACACGGGCGACCAGCCGACGCTCGACACGATGCACAAGGATCTGTATCGCGCCCGCGCCGCAGCCTTGTCGATGATCCCGACCTCCACGGGCGCCGCCAAGGCCGTCGGCCTGGTGCTGCCGCACCTCAAGGGACGACTGGATGGCACCTCTATCCGCGTTCCGACCCCGAACGTCTCGGTCGTCGACTTCAAGTTCGTCGCCAAGAAGAATACCAGCGCTCAGGAAATCAACGAAGCCATCAAGGCCGCTTCCAACGGCGCCCTCAAGGGCATCCTGGGCTACACGGAAGAGCCGCTCGTCTCGCGCGACTTCAACCACGACAGTCACTCGTCGATCTTCGCGATCGACCAGACGAAGGTCCTCGAAGGCAACTTCGTACGCATCCTCTCCTGGTACGACAATGAATGGGGCTTCTCAAACCGGATGGCCGACACGGCTGTGGCGTTCGCGAAGCTGATCTGAGCCGCACTGACGCAGAAACAGCGGACCGGTGATTAGCCGGTCCGCTTTTTTTTGCGCACCGCCCTTCTCTCGCCGGATTTATTCCCGCCTATTCCCCCTGTTCAACCGATTCGCCTGCCTTCGGCGGGTTTGCCCATGATCGCTGAGCCGCCCCTGCGGCGTGGTTTGGTACCGTTTCCGGGACCACGGGCGCAGAGCGATTCGCGCACACCATAGGAAGGGGCTTTATAGGTGGAGGCATTTTATCTCGTTCTGCTGGTGGGCACGGTGCTTGTGCTCGTGGCCGCGCTCTCCAGCCTTCTCGCCTTCCGTTTCGGCGCTCCCCTCCTCCTCGTCTTCCTCTCTATCGGACTGCTCGCAGGCGTCGATGGACTGGGCATCCAGTTCGAGAACTATTCCTTCTCCTTCATGCTGGGGTCGCTCGCGCTTGCGATCGTCCTCTTTGACTCAGGCTTCATGACGCCGGTGCATTCCTTCCGCATCGCTGCAGCTCCGGCGCTGACGCTGGCATCGGTCGGCGTCCTCCTCACGGCCGGCGTCTTCGGAATCGCGGCTACCTTTTTCCTGCAGCTCTCCTGGCTGGAAGGCCTTCTGCTTGGTTCGATCGTCGCCTCGACCGATGCGGCCGCCGTCTTTTTCCTCCTGCGGATCGGGGGGATCAATATCCGCGACAAGGTGCGCTCGACGCTCGAGGTCGAATCCGGCACCAACGATCCCATGGCAATCTTTCTGACTGTCGCCCTTTCGGAGCTGGTCGCGACCGGCCAGGGTTTCTCCGGCCTCAATCTCCCTTTCCTGCTCCATTTCGTTGAGCAGATGGGGCTGGGCGTGGTGTTCGGGCTCCTCGGAGGCATCATGATTGTATGGGTGCTGAACCGCTTCACGTCCGACCGCGGATTGGCACCGATCTTCGTGCTGACCCTGGCATTGCTCGTCTTTGCCTTCACCGGCGTGATGGGTGGCAGCGGCTTCCTCGCGGTATATGTGGCCGGCATCTATTCCGGCAATCGCAGGATGTTCGCCAAGCCGCAAATCATTCGCTTCAACGAGGGACTGACCTGGCTCGCGCAGATCATCATGTTCCTGGTGCTGGGGCTCCTTGCCACCCCGTCGCAGTTTCCGGCGATCCTGCTGCCGGCGGTGGGACTGGCGCTATTCCTCATCTTTGTCGCACGGCCACTCGCAGTCTGGCTGAGCCTCCTGCCTTACGATTTGACCCAGCAGGAAACCGGTTTCGTCGCATGGGTGGGCTTGCGCGGCGCCGTTTCGATCCTGCTTGCCATCGTGCCGGTCCTGAGCGGGGTGGAAAACGGTACGCTCTTCTTCAACGCCACCTTCATCATCGTGCTTGTATCCCTGCTTTTGCAAGGATGGACGATCAAACCCGTGGCTCAAAGGCTCGGCCTGATCATACCGCCGCGTCTGGGGGCAATGGACAAGGTGGAACTCGATTTGCCCGGCAAGGCAACCCATGAACTGATCTCCTATCGCGTCATGCCGGATAGTCCTATCCTTCAAGGTCAGCGTATCCCACGGTGGGCGATGCCGTCGCTGGTCATCCGCGAGGGGCGCAGCATGCGCTACCAGTACGCGGGCCGCCTGAAGGAAGGCGATCAGATCTATCTGTTCGTGGCGCCGAACTACATCAAGCTGCTGGACCGTATCTTCGCAAGCCAGGCTCCGGTGCTAGAGGACGATGCGGAGATCTTCGGCGCCTTTGCGATCTCGCCGGCGCGTCCAGCGCGGGAACTCGATGCGGCCTATGGCCCGGGAATGCTCTCCGCCAACGAGCAGAACATGACTGTTGGGGACCTGATGACGTCCCGACTTGGCGGCAGGGTGGATTATGCCGACCGCATCCGTTTCGGCTCGGTGATCTTGATCGTCCGGGACCTTGACGAGCAGGGGCATGTCAAAAGCATCGGTATCTCGCTGGAGCCGGTGGAGCCGGCCACCAACCTGCCGATCTTCATCAACATGCGCGAAATCGCCCACCGGCTTCGCGATCAACTGCGCAGATACCGCGGCAAGCCTGTGCCGCCAGTCTGACCAGCTTGCCCGGCACCGGTCGATCACCGTTGCGGACGGCTCGTCTCGCGCCGCCGGAGGCGGCAATGAGCTTGCGTCGTCGGACAGTCATAGTATGGTCCGCACCACCTTTCCAAAAATCAAGTGGATCAGCATCATGCCGGCCTTCAAGACCCTGGACGACCTTAAAGACATCGCGGGCAAGCGCGTACTCGTGCGCGTCGATCTGAACGTGCCCGTCGCGGACGGCGCCGTCACGGATACGACCCGGATCGAGCGCGTGGCGCCAACCATTCTGGAACTCTCGCGCAAGGGCGCAAAGGTCATCCTGCTTGCCCATTTCGGGCGGCCGAAGGGCGAGCCGGTCGAGGACATGTCGCTGGCGATTGTCCGCCCGGCGCTGCAGGAAATCCTCGGCAAGCCGGTGCTCTTTGCTGCCGACTGCATCGGCGATCCGGCCGAGGAGACCATCGCCAAGATGGTGGACGGCGACATCCTGCTGCTGGAAAACACCCGCTTCTACAGAGGAGAGGAAAAGAACGATCCTGCCTTCACCGAAGCGCTGGCAAAAAACGGCGACATCTTCGTCAACGACGCCTTTTCGGCCGCGCACCGGGCGCATGCCTCGACGGAAGGTCTCGCGCACCATTTGCCCGCCTATGCCGGCCGCACCATGCAGGAAGAACTGGAGGCGCTGGAGAAGGGTCTTGGAAATCCGGCGCGTCCTGTCGTCGCCATCGTCGGCGGCGCAAAGGTCTCGACCAAGATCGACCTCCTGCAGAACCTGGTGAAGAAGGTCGAGGCCCTGGTGATCGGCGGCGGAATGGCCAACACCTTCCTCGCAGCGAAAGGCATTGACGTCGGTAAGTCGCTTTGCGAACACGACCTTGCTGATACCGCCAAGGCGATCATAGAGGAGGCGGAAGCCTCGGGTTGCGAGATCGTGCTGCCGGTCGACGGTGTGGTGGCTCGCGAGTTCAAGGCAGGAGCGGCCAACGAAGTGGTCGACATCGCATCGATCCCTGCGGACGCCATGGTGCTCGACGTCGGGCCGAAGTCGGTCGCCGTTATAAACGAATGGATCTCCAAAGCCTCGACGCTCGTTTGGAACGGACCACTCGGGGCATTCGAAATCCAGCCATTCGACGCGGCAACCGTCGCGGCTGCGAAACACGCCGCCGAGCAGACGAAGGCCGGAAAGCTCACATCGGTGGCAGGCGGCGGAGATACGGTGGCTGCGCTCAACCACGCCGGGGTTGCCGAGGACTTCTCGTATGTTTCAACGGCAGGCGGCGCTTTCCTTGAATGGATGGAAGGCAAGGAACTGCCGGGCGTGGCTGCGCTGCAGCGTTGAACACGCCATCCGAAAGCGGGGGAGATAGGGCTCCCCGCGCCGTGGTCAACGACTCTTAAAATATTTAAGCGTTTGAAACGATTGAATTGAATTCAATCGTTTCAAACATTTAGCGTCCGATTTACTTCCGCTCTACATCTGGTATCGGCGATTTGCGGCCTTGCAGTTTGGTCGCGACATCAACGAACATATCAGCGCGCCTAGCGCGCCGAAGAGGGATAGGAGTGAGGCATGGTGAACGCGAAGATGTTGGACAAGATGAGTTCTGCGCCCGGCTTTATCGCGGCGCTGGACCAGAGCGGAGGTTCGACACCCAAAGCGTTGAGCCTCTATGGCGTTTCCGAATCCGAATACCAGGGGGACGAGGAAATGTTCCGTCTGGTGCATGCGATGCGGGTCCGCATCATGAGCGCACCAGCCTTTTCAGGCGAAAAGGTCATCGGAGCGATCCTGTTCGAGCGCACCATGGACGGCGACGTCAATGGTGAAGCTGTTCCTTCCTATCTCTGGGACAAACGCGGCGTCGTGCCCTTTCTCAAGGTCGACAAGGGTCTTAACGCGGAGGAGAACGGCGTCCAGACGATGAAGCCGATGCCGGACCTGGATTCGCTCCTGGTCCGCGGGCGCGAAAAAGGCATTTTCGGCACCAAGATGCGCTCGGTCATCGAACAGGCCGACAAGGCGGGGATCTCTGCCGTCGTAGAGCAACAGTTTGAAGTCGCGCGGCGGATTATCGGCCAGGGGCTCATGCCTATTATCGAGCCTGAAGTCTCCATCAAGAGCGCGACCAAGGAACAGGCCGAAGCTATTCTTCGTGACGAAATCGCGCAGCGGCTAGACAAGCTACCCGCAGGCGAGACCGTGATGCTCAAATTGACGATCCCGACTGTGCCCGATTTCTACGCTCCTCTGGTCGCCCATAAGTCGGTCGTCCGGGTCGTCGCCCTTTCAGGCGGCTACAGCACGGCCGAGGCCTGCGAAAAGCTCAGTCACAACCACGGGATGATCGCAAGCTTTTCGCGCGCGCTGGCGGAAAACCTGCGGGTCACGATGAGCGACGCAGAGTTCGACGCGACCTTGGCCAACACCATCGATCAGATCTACGCTGCGAGCGTCAACAAGTCCTGAGCAATACTCACTGCGATGGACGGGAGGCAGAAGGCCGCTCTGGCGACGGAGCGGCCTTTTGCATCTGCGCCGGACGTGATAGGCGGATCAGGAAAAATCCCGCAGAAGCAGGGCCGCACTCCAAACTGCGAAGGCGAGGACGGCCAGCCGCCAGAAGTCGCCACGACGCCTGAGACCGGGAAGCCCGAGCGGCTTGATGATCTGTATCAGCATGGCCAGGATAAGC
>JAEYTV010000094.1 GCA_023433855.1 Pseudomonadota bacterium
CCGTTCCCGCTATTTCCGCCACCGTTCCCGCTATTTCCGCCGCCCTTACCGTTTCCTCCGCCCTTTCCATTGCCGCCGCCGCCTCTACCCTGGGCCAAGCCGTTGCTGGAGGTCGCAAGCGTAAGGACGCTGGCCACAAGGCCGCCTAAGACAAAGCGTCGCGCAAACAACTCGACCTCCTCTTCGGGCTCTGAATGAACTGCCGCCACCACACGCGAAGCCACGCCGGCAATGCACGGGAAATTACACGGCAAGCCCGGTGGGCGTAAATACCGAGCACAAACTGTCGTGGCATGCCGTGCCAAGCGAAGAACCTTAGCATGCAGTTGCATGGCCTCAATACGCCACCGATATCGCAGACGGGATTTTAGTGATAGATTACGGCTTGTGCACCGGGGGGCGTTTGCACAGTTGATGATGAAAAGATGGAATTCGCTGTCCCTAGGCAAGCAATTCCTGCTTGCCGGCATAGCGGTATCGTTGCTGGCAATGTTGGCGGTGGGGTCGCTTGTCGCCCACGTCATCGAGCGTTCTTTCCTCAGTCATGCGGCTTCAGCGACCGCGCTCTACGTCGACAGCGTCATCGCGCCTGTCCTGCCCGACATGAGGACGACGCAACGCCTGGACGACATCATCGTTCATTCGCTCGACGAAACGCTCGGTGCCGGGAAATTGAGCGAGCGCCTTGTGTCCTTCCGGCTATGGCGCCGGGACGGCACGATCCTCTATTCCGATCGGGCGGAGCTCATGGGAAAGCGGTTCCCGCCGAGCGAAAACCTCGAAAAAGCCTTCTCCGGCGAGGTGGTGGCTGATTACAGCCCGGCAAAAGGCGGCAACGAGAAATCGTCGCCCTGGCCTCTTCTGGAAATATACAGCCCGGTGCTGCAACCGTGGTCGGGTGAGGTAGCCGCGGTATTGGAGTTTCACGAAAGCGCTCCGGACCTGGCTCCAAGCCTCTGGCTGGCGCGCATGAAGGGCTGGGCGGCGGTTGCACTGGTCACGCTTGGCCTTTTCGCCACCCTTTCGGCAATCGTGCTCCGCGGAAGCTCCACGATCGAGACACAGCGCCTGGCGCTCGAACACCGCATCGCGGAACTGGCCCGGTTGGCTGACAGGAACGAAACCTTGGCCGCCCGCGTGCAACTCGCAGCGGAAAGGGCCACTGCCTTCAACGAACGTTTCCTTCGCCGGCTCGGAGCGGACTTGCATGATGGGCCGGCGCAACTTGTCGCATTCGCTGCGCTGAGGCTTGGCAGCCGCATCCTGCGCGACCCTGAAATTCCCGCTCCAACGAAGGCACGTGAACTGGACGTCATCAAAGCGAGCCTCGCGGAGGCCATGGAGGAAATCAGGACGATTTCAGGAGGCCTGGCCATTCCCCACATCGAGACCGCCGATGTCCACGAGGTCCTAAAGGCTGCGGTCAACGCGCATGAACAGAGAATGAAAACAAGGGTCGAACTTCGATATTCGGAGCTTTGCCCGACCTTGAACGCCGACGCCAAAATCTGCGTGTTTCGTTTCGTTCAGGAAGCGCTGAGCAACGCGTTCCTGCACGCTGGAAGCAAGGGCACGGTGGTTTCGCAGCGATATGACAACGGGAAATTCGTCGTCGAGGTTTCGGATGAAGGTCCCGGGTTCGATCCCAACTCGGTGCCGAAGGAACGTCTTGGCCTTGCGTGTCTTCGCCAGCGGGTCGAAAGCCTGGGCGGCGCTTGGGCAATCGAGACATCGCCACAGGGAACGCGCGTGTCGATGATACTTGTCGCCAGCAGCAATGAGGTTGATGAATGGGCAGCATAAGAATTGCGATCATTGACGATCATCCCTTGTTCAGGGCGGGCGTCGCACGCAGCCTTTCCGAGGTGGGTGGCTTCGAGATCGTGGCCGAGGGCAGCACGCATGGCGATGCGATCCGGTTGGTCGATCAACACCAGCCCGACATCCTGTTGCTAGACGTGTCGATCCCGGGAGGCGGCGGGCTAAATGCCGCGCAAACAATTCTGGGAAAAAATCGCGACCAGAAAATCGTGATGCTGACCGTCTCGGAAGCGGCAGGAGATGTGACGCGAACCTTGAGCAGCGGCGCTCGCGGTTACGTGCTGAAAGGCGTCGACGCGGAAGCGCTTGCGAAAATACTGTTGGAGATCGCCGCGGGTGATGCCTATGTTTCGCCCGCGCTTTCAGCCCGTCTGCTCTCCGGAGAGAAAACCGTCGCTTCGCTGGGGGCCGAAGCGAGCACTGAGGAGTTGAGCGAACGTCAACGTCAAATACTCAAGTTTGTGTCGCTTGGTTGGACAAACAAGGAGATCGCCTCCGAGCTTCATCTTCAGGAGAAGACAATCAAGCACCAACTCACGCGTATCTTCTCGATACTCGACGTCAGCAACAGGACCGAGGCCGCGATGGTCTTCCGCAATGCCGACGAGTCCAGCTTTAGGCCAACCGGGCTGCAACCCCTTACTTAGTCTCTCTCACCTAGCCTGAGGTCTCTATTTCACCGGTGACACATGGCATTTCCGCGCTGTCAAAGCAAAAGACAGTCGACGCAAATACGAACCTTCCCTTGCGTAAGATTATATGCACGAGATTCCCTGCACTCCCGAATTCCAGCAGAACTTGTCTCCACGTAGCGTAAATCACCGCCCCGAATCGTGAGTATTTCCGTCTAAAGGGACTTTTGCGTCGGAAAGCTCGGGACCTTAGTCCCTTCCGCGTGTGCTTTGCGACAAGCACTCTGGCTTGGAAGCCGTGGGGGCATCTAAGTCATGTGCGAGCGTTTCACTTTACGAAGCGCGTGGCCGGACATCCAAGCGATGTATCGGTTGGCTGGAGACATCAAGACGGATCTCGATGCAACCGATCGTTTTGATCGTGCGCCGACCGAGAATCTGCTTTTCGTAACTGCTGGCGAGCAAGGTAGCCACAGGCTGCGCGAGGGCCGCTGGGGGCTGGTGCCCTGGAAGGCGAAGGAAGTCCCGAAGCAGGTCATGTCCAATGCGCGCGTCGAAGTGGCCGACATTTCGAGCGCTTTCAAAGACGCCTGGGGATCCAAGCGCTGCCTCGTCCCGGCGGACGGTTTCTATGTGAACGGCAGGGACGGCGACTCGTGGTTCGTCCATCAGCCGGGAGGCCGGGCGTTTTCCTTCGCCGGCTTGTGGGCCTACAACAGCAGGCTCGACATCACGAGTTGCACTCTCGTCACGATGCCGGCGACCGAGCCTATGGACCAACTTCATAGGACGCAGCCTGCAATCCTTGCTCCCGAGGCCTACGATGCCTGGCTCAACCCTGCGACGCCAGCAAAAGATGTGAAGTCGCTACTTGATCGCAGCCTCAGCGGCGATCTCGAGTTTCATCGCGTCAACCATGCCTTGGATCCGATCGAGGAGCCGAGAAACATTGTCGTTGAAGATCAAGCTGTCCCTGCCATTCGTGAGATCCGGCGCGATGACGGCAAGGATCGCCTCATTTCAAGGCTGCAGGGGTTGCCCAGCGAAGGACCTAATGAGATCCTGATTGATCCACGTGATCGACTCCTGGCCCGCCGCTCCGGCATTTTCAAGTTTTGGTGCGAGCACGAAGGCTGCAACAACGGCGCCTTTTGGGGCTACTCCCAAAACGGTCAAGGGCCAAGAAGCTGGTTCTGCAACGAACATCGCGCCGATGGCGAGGCAGTGCTAGGTCGGCAACGGTCTAAAGACATCTCCACTTCAAGCCACGTGCGCTGACCCCCTGCTCCCCAAGTGAGCTCGCTGTTCTTCGCAGTGGCTGGTTCTCCCCGTCGCTTGGCAAGTCGAATGGAAATATTCGCCCGAACAATGCAAATGCGCTCAGTCGGCATAACTGGAGTGCATCGGTATATTTAAAGATTATGAACTTCTGATACAGGCCCTCAACAGACTTGTGCGACGTTCCGGGCCCGTATGGTTTGGGTAGAGGTACGGAACATGTTCAGGAGGTTCTGGAAGTCCGAGGGCGGCAACTACGCCATCGTGACCGGCATCGTCATCGTCCCTTTGATGGCAGCCGTGGCTGGCGCAGTGGACTACACCATGGCGCTTAACAAGGCCGACCAGTTGCAGAACTCGCTCGACGCTTCGGCGCTTGCGATCGCCACTGCTTACGATCTCGGCATGACCGACGAAGAGCTGACGCGACTTGGCCAAGACTACTACGACTCGGACATGAAGGGGATCTCGAACGAGATCGAGGCCTTCCGATACTCGGACGAACTGTCCAGCGACCTGGTTGCCCTTGCCACCTCCGAAGAGGACGAAATCTTTATCACCGCGCGCTCCACCATCGCGCATGAAGGGATTCTTGGAGCGTTCGACTGGCCGGTGAAGCGGCGCAGCGTCGTCAAGATCAAGCGCGGAGCTCCGGCATGTGTGCTTGCCCTCGATCCCTCTGCCGCCTCCGCGGTCAAGTTCCAGGGCTCCACAGACATTGAATTGACAGGCTGCGTCATTGCCGCCAATTCGAAGTCTAGCACCGCCGTTTCCCGCGGCGGCTCAGCCCTCTTGAGCGCAGCGTGCATCAGTACCGTCGGCGGAACATCGGGCGTTACCAGCAGTTCCAACGTGGATCTGGAGTGCGACGCCCCACTGGAGAACCAGTATCCATCCTTCGACCCGCTGAAGGGGGTGGAACCGCCGAGCTACTCGAGCTGCCAGAACGTTCCCGGCGGCAAGAACAAGACACTTTCGCCCGGAAAATTCTGCAACAAAACGTGGTCCGGCAACATCACTCTGGAGCCAGGAAATTATGTTTTGGACGGTGGCAAGGTAAATCTCGGAGGCAACGGTTCACTGAAGGGAACCGGCGTCACCATCTTTCTGCTGAACGATGCGGAATTCTCGATAAACGGCAATGAAGTCGTCCAGCTTACGCCTCCGACATCGGGTCCCTATGCCGGGATCACCATCTTTCAGGAAAAGAGCAACGACAACACGATCAGCATCAACGGCGGATCGGATTCCTACGTCACCGGGTTCGTCTACGCTCCCGGCGCGCATCTCTTCTATGCCGGCAACTCCGCAACGACCACGCTTTCCCAATGTCTCAGGCTGGTCGGCAAAACCATAGAGATGACCGGCAACTCCGACATCAAGTCCGACTGCACGGCGGAACTTGGTGGCCGGGAGATGTTTGCCGGCAGATACATCTTGCTCGTACGATAGCGCGCCGAGCACTATGCCGCGTCTTCGCGAACCGGCGCGCTCACCATACGGCCTGATAAGTGTTGTCGTCTTCTGCGTGTGTTTCTGGGTGCTGTTGACATGGCTGCTTGTCTAGCTGGCCAGGAAGGCTCTACCTGCCAAGGAAATGGGCGCAGACCGCACTTGATCTTCCGCGATAACGGAATAGCCGGCGACCGCAGGGAATGTTGCTATCCGAGCAGCGGGTCCACCCACTCGCTTTGGCCGGCGCCCTAACCCCAAGCCCCACGCCCTGGGCGCCGGCCGCTATCCGTGTCTGGGGTGGAAGACGCGCCGGATCGCTCCGGTGCCAAGGGTGTCTTATTCCGCGATAACGGAATATCCGAATCGTACCAGCCCATGCTCTTGTCGTCAGGCGGCGGACCTTTGCGGGCCCGTCAGGCCGGCGCTCCTCAGGCAACACTCTCCCATTGGGCGCCGGCCACTTCTGCGGATTGCCGGCACGCCCCCTCCTCCCGGTTTGCCGGCAATCCGGCATTCGCCCGCTGCATTCCTTCTTCTTTCCTTCGTGACAGAAATTTTCCCCGCGCTGGCTCGGTGCAAAAAAGCATTCCTCGCGCTAGGCTGTCGGCAATCGGAAACTCGCGATCCGCTCTTCACGCGATGCAGCGATCCGCCGCCCCATGGAGTGACCATGCATAAGTTCCCGCTCACCCGCCGCGCATTGCTGCAAAGCACGGCGATGCTCGCCGCCGCCGGCGCCCTGCCCTTGAAGGCTTTTGCACAGTCGGGCGGCCGGCTTGTGGTTGCCGCGGATTCCGAACCCAAGAACCTCAATCCGGCAATCGTCGCCTCCAACGGCGTCTTCTTCGTCGCCAGCAAGGTGATCGAGCCGCTGGCCGAAGCCTCCTTCGAGGGCAAGGACGGGCTTGCGCCACGGCTTGCCACGAGTTGGGAAGGCTCGGCGGACGGCCTCTCCGTCACATTCAAGCTGCGCGAGGGTGTGACCTGGCACGACGGCAAGCCGTTCACCTCGGCCGACGTCGCCTTCTCCGCGCTCAACGTCTGGAAGCCGCTGCAGAACCTCGGCCGGCTTGTCTTCGCCAACCTCGAGGCCGTCGAGACACCGGACGAGCACACCGCCGTCTTCAAATTTTCGAGGCCGACGCCGTTCCAGCTCGTCCGCAATGCGTTGCCTGCCGTGACAGCCGTCGTCGCCAGGCACATCTACGAAGGCAGCGCGGACATCGCCGCCGACCCCGCCAATGCGAAACTCATCGGCACCGGCCCGTTCAAATTCGAGGAGCACAGGCCGGGCGAATACTACCGGCTGACGAAAAACGACGCCTATTGGGGCGAAGGCCAGCCGAAGCTCGACGAGATCGTCTACCGGGTGCTGCCGGACCGTGCGGCGGCCGCCAGCGCGCTCGAGGCCGACGAGATCCAGCTCGCCGCCTTCAGCCAGGTGCCGCTCGCCGACCTCGACCGCATCTCCAAGGTCGAGGGGATAAAGGTCTATTCGACCGGCTATGAGGGCCTGACCTATCAGCTCGTCGTCGAGATCAACCATCGCCGCAAGGAACTCGCCGACCTGAAGGTCCGGCAGGCGATCGCTCATGCGATCGATCAGAATTACGTCGTCAACACCATCTTCCTCGGCTACGCAAAACCTTCCACGGGCATCGTCCCGCAAAACGCTCCGGAGTTCTACAATCCGTCGGTGCCTACCTATGCGTTCGATGTCGCGAAGGCCAACGCACTTCTCGACGACGCCGGCTACGGGAAGGAAGCCAACGGTTTTCGCTTCCAGCTGAGGCTGCTCCCGGCGCCTTATTTCGCCGAAACGAAGCAGTTCGGCGACTATCTGCGCCAGGCACTCGCCGCCATCGGCATAGATGCGCTCATCGTCAACAACGACGCCGCCGCCCACCAGAAGGCGGTCTACACCGACCACGACTTCGATCTCGCCGTCGCCCCGCCTGTCTTCCGCGGCGATCCGGCGATCTCGACAACCATCCTCGTCAGGAGCGGCACTCCAGCAGGCGTGCCGTTCTCCAACCAGGGCGGCTACAAGAACGACGCCCTCGATGCGTTGATCGACAAGGCCAACGAAACCGTGGACGTAGCGGCACGAACGGAACTCTTCAATGAATTCCAGAAGCTGGTCGCCGAAGACCTGCCGCTGATCAACGTCGCCGAATGGGGCTTTATCACCGTCGCCCGCGATAGCGTGAAGAACGTTTCCAACAACCCGCGCTGGGCGGTCTCCAACTGGGCGGATACCGAGCTGGAATCGTGATAGACAGCGGGAATCTTGTCCCGAGGTCGCACCATCAGTGAGACGTGCCCTCCTTCTTGCCAGGCGCAGGCTGATCACCAGCATACCCGTGCTGCTGATCGTCATTGCCGGCACGTTCTTCCTGCTTGAGGCAGCACCCGGCGACGCGGTCGACGCCTACCTGCTGTCGATCGGCGGCGGAGACCCGGCCCTGGTCCAGTCGCTGCGCGAAAGCTACGGCCTCGACCAATCCGTCTTCGCTCGTCTCTGGCTCTACGTGACAGCCCTTTTCCGCCTCGACCTCGGTTGGTCTGTCGTCTTCGGCCGGCCAATCCTCGACGTCATTCTCGAACGCCTGCCCAACACGCTCTGGCTGATGGGCAGCGCCGTCGCACTATCCTTCGGCCTTGGTTCCCTGCTCGGCATCGTCGCCGGCGCCCGTCCCGGCAGCGCGACGGACCGCACGCTCTCCATCGGCTCGCTGGCACTCTATGCCGTGCCGAGCTTCTGGCTCGGCCTGGTCTTGAGCGTCCTCTTCGCCGTGCAGCTGCGCTGGTTCCCGACTTCCGGCATCGAGACCATCGCGTCGGGCAAGGAGGGGCTGGCGCGGGCGCTCGATATCGCCTGGCACCTCGTTCTGCCGGTCGCGGCGCTCGGCTTCATCTACCTGGCGCTTTTCCTGCGCATGATGCGCGCCGGCATGGCCGAGGCCTGGCGCCAGGATTTCGCGCTGGCTGCCCGCGCCAAGGGCCTTGCGCGGCGGCGCATCGTGCTGCGCCACATCGCGTGCAACGCGTTGATGCCGCTCGTCACCATGCTCGGCCTGCAAGCCGCGACCATGCTCGGCGGCAGCGTCGTCATCGAGAGCGTCTTCGCCGTCCCCGGCGTCGGCCGGCTGGCGCAGGAGGCAGTCGCCGGACGCGACGCACCGCTGCTCACCGGCATCATCATCGTCAGCGCCGTGCTTGTGATCTTGGTCAATCTCGCGGTCGACATCGCCTATGCGCTGCTCGACCCGCGGGTAGGTGCAGCGGATGCTCCGGCATGACCGTGTTGTCGCGGCTGCTGCGTTCACCGGAAGGCGTCGTTGGACTCGCCATCCTCTGCCTGTTTGTGCTGACGGCGCTGTTCGCCGGCATCCTCTTCCCCGGGGATCCGCTGTCAATCGTCGGTCCGGCGCTCGTGCCGCCTTTCAGCGACATGTCCTTCCCGCTCGGCACCGACCGTCTTGGCCGCGACGTGCTTGCCGAACTGGTGCATGGCACGCGAGCGTCGCTTGCGGTCGGTGTCGCCGCGGCGGTCGTCGCGCTCGTCTTCGGCTCGCTGATCGGCACGCTCGCGGGTTTTGCCGGCGGGCTTGTCGACGAGGCGCTCATGCGGATCGTCGATGCCTTCCAGATCGTGCCGGCCTTCCTGCTGGCGCTCGCCTTCGTCAGCGTCGCCGGCGCTTCATTGCCGGTGGTGGTGCTCGCCATCGCGCTCGGCGCATGGACGGCGCCGGCACGGCTTGCTCGTGCCGAAGTGCTGTCGATCCGCGAGCGCGATTACGTCGCCGCCGCGCGCGTCATCGGCATGCGGCCGGCCGAGATCGCGTTCCGCGAAATCCTGCCCAACGCGCTGGCGCCTGTGCTGGCGCTCTCCTCCGTCATTGTCGCAAGCTCGGTGCTCATCGAAGCCGCCCTCTCCTTCCTGGGCCTCAGCGACCCCAACATCGTCACTTGGGGCTCGATGATATCGGAGGGGCGCAACGTGCTGCGCTCCGCGCCTTTCCTGTCGATCTTTCCCGGCATTGCGTTGATGCTGACCGTGCTCGGTGTCTACCTCCTGTCCGAAGGCCTCGCTGAAGCGCTCGCGAAACGAAAGGCGCGGGCATGAGCGCCCTGTTGGCCCGCCTTTCCGGCCTTACGGTCACCTATGCAGCAAACGGGGCATCGATGACTGCTTTAGATGCGCTCGACCTCGACATCGTTGCCGGCGAGCGACTTGCGATCATCGGTGAAAGCGGTTCCGGCAAAAGCACGCTGGCGCTGGCGCTGGCCGGACTGCTGCCGGAAAACGCCGTCGTCACCGGGCGCACGGTTTGGCCAGCGTTCGGGGAGGCGCCGCAGGCCGGCCGCGACTACGGTTTCGTCTTCCAGGACCCCGGCGCCAGCCTCAATCCCGTCCTCACCGTCGGCGAGCAGATCGCCGAAGTGGCGCAACGCCATCTCGGCATGGGTTGGTTCGAGGCTTACGGCCGGGCAGAGGAACTCCTGCGGCGCGTGGACATCCCTCGCCCCGAGGCTGCACTGCGCGCTTACCCGCACCAACTCTCCGGCGGCCAGCGCCAGCGCGTCTGCATAGCCTCGGCAATCGCGGCGCGGCCCAAGCTGCTCATCGCCGACGAGCCTACCAGCGCGCTCGACATGGTCGTCCAGGCCGGGATCGTCGTGCTCCTGGAGGAATTGGTCCGGGAGGACGGCATGACGCTCGTCTTCATCACGCATGATATCGCGCTGGCCTCCGGCTTCGCCGACCGCATCGCCGTTTTTCGCGACGGCCGGCTCGTGGAGGCCGGCGCTGCAGCCAAGGTGCTGTCAGAGCCGGCTGAGCCCTACACGGCATCGCTGATCGCCGGCCACATCGACCTGTCGACGCCGCCGTTGATCGCGGAGGATGCGGCATGAGCGCCCCGCTCCTCTCGGCAACCGGCATCTCGAAAACCTTCGCCAGCGGCGGCCACAGGGTTGGCGCGCTCGAAGCCGCTTCGATCGCTGTCGAACAAGGCAAGACGCTCGGTCTCGTCGGGCCATCGGGCAGCGGCAAGTCGACGCTGGCGCGCATTCTGCTTCGTCTGATCGAGCCCGACGCCGGGCGCATTGATTTCGACGGTGTCGATCTTCTAGCCGCGCGTGGGGAAAGGCTGCGCGCCATGCGCAAGCGCATCCAGATGGTGTTCCAGGATCCGCTCTCCGCCTTCAACCCCCGCGCCACGGTTGGCGGCGCGCTCGCCGATCCCTTGCGCATCCACGGCATCGCCGATCGCGCCGAACGTCCTGCGGCGATCGCGCACCTTCTCGAGCGCGTCGGTCTCGACGCCGCGCTTGCTTCGCGCGCCATCCACGAGATCTCGGGCGGACAGCGCCAGCGTGTCGCCATCGCGCGTGCGATTGCGACCAAGCCGGACCTGATCGTGCTCGACGAAGCCGTCTCGGCGCTCGACGTGTCCGTCCGTGCAAAAGTCCTCGACCTGCTGGTCGATCTGCAGCGCGAGCAGGGCATCGCCTATGTCTTCGTCTCGCATGACCTCTCCGTAGTGCGCGCGATTTCCCATCGTGTCGCCGTCATGGATAGCGGCCACATCGTAGAGTACGGCCCTGCCCGCGAGATCGTAGCCAATCCGCAATCCGAGACCGGCCGCGCACTGGTCGCCGCCGTGCCTCGCCTCCTGTACGTCTAGAGCCCTCATGCCCGACCTTTCGCCCTTGCTCGACCTGCCGTCCTATCCCGCCGACGGCTACGCCCGCCTCGCCGACCGCATCGCTGCACTGCTCAATACGAAGAACGACGTTCTTCTCGTGCAAGGCGAAGCGATCCTCGCGCTGGAGGCCGTCGCGACGAGCGTCGCCTCACCCCCAATATCGGCGCTCAATATCGTCACCAGCCCCTATGGATCCCTGTTCGGCGAATGGCTGAGACGTGGCGGAGCAACCGTGTCGGACCTCGCTGCCGAAGCCGCCAAGCCGTTCTCCATCGATGCGGTGGCGTCCGCGCTGGATAAAACACCCGGCGTCAATCTCGTCTCGCTGGTCCACGCGGAATCGGCCAGCGGCATTTTGAACCCGCTGCCGGAGATCGCCCGTCTTGCCAAGGCGCGCGGCGCAGCGACCGTCCTCGATGCGGTGGCTTCCTTCGGCGGCCATCACCTCGACATCGACGCGCTCGGCATCGACATCGCCGTCATCGGCCCGCAGAAGGCGCTTGGCGGGTCGTCCGGACTGTCCGCCATTTCGGTCAGTGAAACCGCGTGGCGCCTCATCAACCGTCCGGGCGCGCCTGTTCGATCGGTGCTGTCCTTAACCGACCTCAAGCGCGACTGGCTGGACGCTGGACGCGGCACGCTTCCGGGCATGCCTTCGGCGCTGGAGTTCTTTGCGCTGGAGACCGCGCTCGACCGCGTCGAAACGGAAGGCCTCGAACAGTTGATCTCCCGCCACAGCCTCGCCGCCGCAGCAACGCGCGACGCGGTGCGTGCGCTCGGCCTCTCGACCTGGGTCGAGGACGAATTTTCGTCCAATCTGGTAACGTCGATTACGCTACCCGACGGCATCGACGTAGCTGACCTTCTTCGTCAGGTCGTTGCCGCCGATGCCGACCTCTCCGCGGGCGTAGGTCCCGGCGCGGAGCATCTCCTGCGCCTCAACCATACCGGCCAGCGGGCGCGTCGCGATCCGGTGCTGGCGAATATCGCAGCGCTCGCGAAAGCCCTGAACGGGCTTGGCTTCCGGGTTGATCTCGACGCGGCCAAGGCTGCGATTGACGCCCTCTACGTTGCGCCCTGAAAGCGTCGTTCAACGCACCTGGTCGAGCAGGCGCTTGCACTCCAAGAGATCGAACAGCGCTTCCTGCAGCAGCGCGCGGTTGTCGCGCGACAGCTTGCTGTCGCCCGGCTGCACCGGGCCGTCGTCATCAGGG
>JAEYTV010000175.1 GCA_023433855.1 Pseudomonadota bacterium
CGCCAGGGCCGTCCAGCATGACGGGCTCGGCTTCTTCGGCAAGCATTTCCAGGGCCATGGGAGGGATCAATCCGGTCACGAGTATCTTTTCCGCCATCTTGATCTCCCGATTGGCAGCTACAGTCACGCTGGGTTCCACTGTTGTGGCAACCGGTTGCCTAGTCAAGCTGAAATCGTGCATTGATCTCGCTGGGAGAAACATTTCTCGACAGTCTCTGACGAGACATGCCGGCAAACCATTGCCGACACCGTTTGTGATCCGATGTTTTCACTGGAAATGCTTGGTTGCTAGGCGAAACCTGCTTACTTACAGCCACTTGGCGGCAGCGTCGGGCATTTGCTCCGGGCTTCATTCCTCAATCGGTTGACAGCGAGGGCAGCTTCTGGCTTTCTTGTGCAATCGGTTGCCTAACTCTGTGACAGAGGACGCATTGCCCGCGAACACGTCAGGCGAAATCGGGAAGGTCGTTGCGGGGCGTAAAGCTCGCGCTGGTCTGCTTCGCGCGGGCCCTGTTGCGATCGCTGGCGGCACAGTTCTTCTAACTCTTATCGTGGTTGCGGTGTTCGCACCGCTGATGGCGCCCTACAACCCGCTGGCTCAGATCGCGATGCCTTTCGAGCCCTTGTCGGCAGCGCATCCGCTCGGAACGGACGAGCTGGGACGCGATCTGCTGTCTCGACTGATCTACGCATTGCGGCTGACCTTACTGGTAGCGGTTTCGACCTCAGTTCTCGCGGGCGTCGTCGGGGTGGGGATAGGTCTTGTCGCAGGCTTCTTCGAAGGCTGGACGGATGCGGTGCTGATGCGGATCATGGATGTGGTCCTGTCAGTGCCGGCTATTCTTCTCGCCATCGTGCTGATCGCGGTCATGGGCGGCGGCCTAGTACCGTTGATCGTTGCCATTGCAGTCGTCGCCATTCCTGCTTTCGCCCGCTTGACCCGGGCAACGGTGCTGAGCGTGAAGAGCCGCGAGTTCGTGACCGCACAGCGAGCCGCCGGAGCCTCGATCGGCTCCATCCTCTTGCGAACCGTCCTGCCGAACGCCATCGGTCCGGCGATCGTACAATTGATCGTGACCGCTTCGATCTCGGTCCTCACGGAGTCGGGCCTGAGCTTTCTTGGCCTTGGCGCCGCGCCTCCGGCGCCGTCGCTTGGAGGCATGCTGGCCGCCGGCAACGAGAACCTTTTCATCTCGCCGCTCTATCCCGTCATCGTCGGTTTCGCGATCGCGATGATCGTCGCGTCCTTCGATGCCCTCGGCTCCGGGTTGCAGCGCATGTACGGATATTCAGCCGCCGGCGGAAGGACGCTGGCATGATCGATTTTCTGTTGCGGCGTCTCGCCAACCTCATCTTTGTTATCCTGCTCGGGTCGATGGCGGTGTGGATCATGATCTACACGGTGCCCGGCGGGCCGGAATATGCCATTGCCGGCGCAGACGCCACCGAAGAGCAACGCGAAGCGGTACGCGAGCGCCTGGGCTTGGATAGGCCGCTGCCGGTGCAATATCTGTCGTGGGCCGAGGGCGCCGTCACCGGCGACTTCGGAAAATCGTTGACGTCCGGAAAGCCCGTCGCCGAGCTTCTGGCGCAGCGGTTCACGGCGACGGCGCAACTGATCGTCTTCACATTGATCATCGGGTTGGCCATAGCGTTGCCTGCCGGGACATATGCGGCTTGGCGATACGGCTCGCCCATTGCGCATGGCGCTGCAATTTTCCAGGTGGTGCTGCTGGCGTTTCCGAGCTTCTGGCTGGGCATCATCCTGAGCTGGTATTTTGGGCTTCATCTCGGCGTTCTGCCAACCATTTCGGACTATGTGCCCTTTTTCAGCGATCCCTGGGGCGCGTTGCGCAACACGATCCTGCCCGCACTTACATTGGGCCTGTTCATGGCGGCGGTGCTGATACGTTTCGTAAGGGCGTCGCTGGCCGACGAACTGGGCAAACCTTACATCACCGCCATGCGAGCCAAGGGCGCCAGCGAGCGCAACGTTCTGGTTCGCCATGCGCTGCGCAACGCGGCGCTGCCGATTGTCACCGTCATAGGACTTCAGCTTGGAGCCTTTGTAGGCGGCGCTGTCGTGACGGAATCCATTTTCAATTATCCGGGCGTGGGCAGGCTGGTTTTTCTTGCGGTGACATCACGCGACTACCCGGTCGTACAGGGCGTCCTGATGGTCGTGGTCATCACCTTCGCGCTCATCAACATGGGGGTGGACCTGCTCTACGCGGCGCTCGATCCTCGCATCAAGACAAAATAGGAGACTTCGCATGACCATCGACAGACTGGATTTGCTGACGCGACGTGGTTTCCTCATGACCGGCGTGGCCGCCACAGCTGTTCCCTTTCTCCCGGGCTTGGCTCGCGCAGCCGCAGCCAAGGACGGAACGCTGACGATCGGCAGCGCGGTCGATATCACCGAGTTCGACCCCTATAGCCAGATGGTGAACGACCTTCTGATGCTGAAAACGGTCAACGCCTGGCTGATAGAGTATGACGAGGATCTCAAGCCGATCCCTTCCGCTCTCGAGAGCTTCGAGATCGCAGATGACAGCGCCAGCGTGCTTTTGAAGATGAGGCCCGACGTCGTCTTCCACACCGGCAAGACGATGACGGTTGACGATCTGGTGTTCGCTATCGAGCGTTCGATGGATCCGAAACGCGGGTTCAACCTGTTCGCCGCGGCCTCGACGCTGATCGACAAGGTCGAAGCGGTGGATGACAAGACCGTCAAACTGGTCCTGAAGCAGCCAACCGCGACTAGTCTCATCACCGATATGCTGGTTCATCAGCCGGTGGTCGACAAGGATCACAACAGTGCGGAGGGCCTCGCCGGCGCTCCCGCCAGCGCGGGGCCCTACAAGGTCGTGGATTGGCGGCAGGGCGAAAGCCTGACTCTCGAGGCATTCCCTGAATATTTTGGCAAGAAGCCAGTTACATCCACGCTGGTCTTCCGTTTCTTCACCAGTCCTGCCGCCGCCACCAATGCGCTGGCTTCGGGCGCGATCGACATCCTCGCCTACCCGCAGCCACGCGATGCGTCCCTGCTCAAGGGCAGGTTCGAGATCATCTCCGGTTATCCGGGAGCCGCGCAGAAGTTGCTGCGCGTGTCGACGAAGACGGCTCCGTTCGACAACAAGATCCTGCGACAGGCCTTACAACGCGCCATCAACCGCGACCGTATCGTGAAGGAAGTACTCTACGATTTTGGTGGTGCGGCAAACCTTCCCTTTGGCCGCAACTCGCCCGTTCAGGATTCGTCGGTTCCAGAGCGCGTGGGATATGACTTGGACAAGGCGAAGGAATTGCTGTCGCAAGTGCCGGAACTGAAGAGCGGCAAGGCGATGGTCAGCGGATCGGATCCCGTCAGCCAACTCGTCATGCAGATCATCCAGGCCGACCTGGCGAGCATCGGCTTCGATCTTCAGATCGAGCAGATTGAAACGGCCTCGTTCAATACGCGCCTCGTGGCGGGTGAGTTCGGCGTGGCGCTCGGCCAGGTCGGAGGAGGGCAACTCAGCGTTCCGCGTATCGTGCAGAACTCGTTGATGCGCACTTCGAACAATCCGTTGTGGCCGGACGGCAATCCGCCGAAGGCCTATTCTGAGGCGATCCTGGCGCTGGTGGGACCCGTCAGCGAGGACAAGGCCCAAGAGCTTTATGGTCAGGTTCGCGACGTATTGATCGACGAGAGCTGGGCGATCGGCACTTATGAGGTGCCGACCTTGTGGGCCTATAAATCCGATCTGAAAGGACTAACCCGCGATCACCAAAACGCTCTGGTCGTTCAGAACGCCGGTTTCTGAGCAGATGTCGGATGCCATTCTCGAGCTTGATCGCGTTGCCGTAGGCTTCGGGCGCGAGGATGGCAGTCTCGTACGAGCCGTTCAGGACGTGTCGCTGTCGGTGCGCCGGGAAGAGACACGGGGAATCGTTGGCGAGAGTGGTTCGGGTAAGTCCGTGTCGTTGATGGCAACCTTTGGGCTGCTGTCGGCGAACGGGCGTGTTATGTCCGGGTCGGCGCGTTTGGCCCGCCGCGATCTGCTCACAATGTCGTCGCGCGACCGCCAGCAAATACGTGGCCGCGATGTGGGATTCGTTTTTCAGAATCCCATCGCCTCGCTGGATCCTGTCATGTCGATCGGTGATCAATTGGTCGAGGCTCTGCAGATCCACGACACCAGAATGTCGCGAAAGTCGGCGCTCGATCGTTCGACGGAACTTCTGGCGCAGGTGGGGATCACGGAACCCCAGCGCCGGCTTTCGCAATATCCCCACGAGTTTTCGGGCGGCATGGCGCAGCGCGTCATGATCGCCATCGCCCTCGCCAATCGGCCGCAATTGCTGATCGCCGACGAGCCCACCACGGCCGTCGATGCCACGGTACAGGCCCAGATTCTCGCTTTGCTGCGCGATCTCAAGACCGAGGTCGGTGGAGCTTCGATTCTGGTCAGTCACGATTTGGGTGTGATTGCGGAGAATACCGACACGCTTACCGTGATGTATGCGGGGCGCGTCATGGAAAGTGGTGATACCGCGCTTGTGCTGGCTAATCCGCAGCACCCCTATACGATGGGTCTGTTGTCTTGTCGGCCTACATTGCACTCCGACGCGAGGCTTACCCCGATACCGGGGCAGCCGCCGCGGCTCACAGGCCAGGCCAGCGCAGGATGTCCTTTCCATCTGCGCTGTCCCATAGGTCGCGACCAGGATATCTGCCGCACCACAACGCCCCCGCTCGCGCCGTCAGGCGCAAGTCTTGCAGCTTGCCATTTTCCCGGCCAGCCGGCGTTTCTTCCCGGTGGGCATATTCGTCACCGTCCAGTTGCATCCAGTCTTGAGGAGCAGCCCCTGCTTCGGTTGTCGGACACAGGGGTGGACTTTCCGCTCGGGAACGTTCCGTTCTGGAGAAAGAAGCGCATTCTGCGCGCGGTCGACAACGTCAGTATCGACGTCCTTCCCGGCGAAGCACTGGGGGTTGTCGGTGAAAGCGGCTCGGGTAAGTCCACTCTGGCACGCGTGATGATGAGGCTGGTCGATCCCACACGCGGCAAGGTCGTTTTCGACGGACGCGACATAACCCGGCTTGGCCGCAGGCAACTCGGAGATTTTCGTGACCGGGTGCAGATGGTCTTCCAGGACCCGTTCAATTCACTAGACCCGCGACGGACGATTGGCGAGAACGCCGCGGAACCCCTCCGGCTAAGGGGCAAGTCGATTGAAGAGCGTCGTGCCCGCGTGCTTGAAGTCTTCGACGAGGTCGGCCTGGAACCGGCTCACTACGATCGCACTGTCGGTGAAATGTCGGGCGGCCAGTTGCAGCGTGTGGGCATCGCCCGCGCCCTCGTGGTGAACCCGCAAATTGTTATCATGGACGAGCCGGTCTCGGCGCTGGACGTTTCAGTCCAAGCTCAGATACTGAACCTGTTGTCGGATCTCAAGGAACGTCACGGACTGTCCTATGTCTTCATAAGCCACGACATGGCCGTTGTCCGTTACCTCTGCGACAGGATCGCGGTGATGCATCATGGCAAGCTGGTCGAGGTTGCCGACACGGAGCGTCTCTTCACAGCACCGGCAGAGGCCTACACGCGCAAGCTCTTGAGCGCGGTTCCCGAGGTCGGCGACGCATTTGCAAATTCGGAAGAAGTGAACGGAGCAATCGGTACATGACCAGCGCGCGCAACACACCCCTCGGCATCGGCATCATTGGCGCCGGGATCATGGGTCGTAGCCACGCCGCGTCGATACGGTCGGATCGCCGTACCCGGCTGCTTGGGGTAGCAAGCGTTCCCGTTGAAGGGGCAGCGTCGCTGGCATCCGATTTTGACGTGCCGTTTCATTGTGAGGATTTCCGGGAATTGCTGGCGCGGCCGGAAATCGAGATGGTCACGATTGCTACTCCCGATCACCTGCACCGCGAGATCTGCGCAGCCGCTTCGGAGGCTGGGAAGCACTTCATGGTGGAAAAGCCCCTGACCACCAGCCTAAGCGAGGCGGACGAACTGATTGCCAAGGTTAGAGCCAGCGGCGTCAAGGCCATGACTTGTTTCAATCATCGCTGGATTCCGTCCTATGCCCGCGCGATGGCCGAGATCGACGCCGGCAAGATGGGTCGACCGGTGCTCGCCTATGCCCGCAAGAACGACCGCATATACGTACCGACCAAAATGCTGTCATGGGCAGCGTCGACGACGGCCGCCTGGTTCCTTTCCAGTCATGATATCGATCTGGTGACCTGGTTTTTCGGACCGGAGGCGCGTGCGACCGAAGTCTATGCGACCGCCGTGTGGGGCGTATTGCGCAACCGCGGGATCGAAACGCCGGACGCCGTGCAAGCACAGGTACGCTTCAACGGCGGTCAGGTCGCTACGTTCGAGGCCTGTTGGATATACCCAGATACCTATCCCTCAATGACGGACAGCTTTATCGAGGTGGTCGGGGAGAAGGGCATGGTCCATCTCACCCGTTCGAGCGATCAGGTCGAACTGGCGACCGAAGAATCCTTCGAGTATCCGCGCAGTTCCATAGGCGCAATGATTCACGGAGAACAACGCGGCGCGGTATCGGATGCCCTGCAGCACATGGTTACGTGCGTGCTGGAAGACAGGGAGCCGCTGGTCACGCTGGAAAGCAGCCGCCACGTGACTGCGATCCTTGATGCCATTCATCGCTCCATAGGGAGCGGCGCGCCGGAAACCGTGCGATAGCGGTATGGGGTCAGGCGGCGAGACTGCCGGCCGCGATGACTTTCGGCTCCATCGCTGAATTCCATTCGATCGTGCCTGCGTCGAGTTTGACGCCGTAGTGCAGGAAGGAGCGAGCCATGGCGCGTCGGGGATGCTCGGACGCCATGGCCACCGCCAGCGGCGGTTGCGCGATTTTCCATTCGACCACGTTGCGGACGGCCTGGTCCAACCGGAGGGCGGAGCCGGCGAGGCCGACGCCGCCGGGCTGCCGCACGGCGCCGTCCTCCCCCAGGACGACATCCATGCCGGCGAAACTATACAAGCCGGGCTGCGCAGCCGCCGCCACCACTGCGTCGCTGACCAGAATACAGCGCTCGGCGCCCTTCAGTTTGATCAGCGCATCAAGTGCGCCCGGACTCATATGATGACCGTCGGCGATCAGGCAGGCTGAAAGCCGCGGCTCGGCCAATTGCGCGAGCAGCGTGTTCTCAAGCTTAGGCAGGGTCTGAGGCAAGCCGTTGCCAAGATGAGTTGACATGGACAGACCGGCCTCAGCCGCAGCGCGGATCGTGGCATAGTCAGCGGCCGAGTGAGCGACGGCGACCGTTTTTCCTGCGGCGGTCAGTGACGCGATTGCTTTGAGAGCGCCATTGCGTTCCGGGGCGATGGTCACCAGCAGAATGGCGCGCGAAAGAAAAGCATCGAGCGCGTCGATCAGGTCGATATGCGGGTCGGCCATCGCTTCCGCCGGATGGCAGCCGCGATAGCCCGGCTGGTCATTCAGGAAAGGACCTTCAAGGTGGTAACCGGGGACCATCGAAGGACCAAGCCTGCTTTTCGACACAGCTTCGTCGAGCGCACGGAAGCGGTCCCCCAAGTCATTTGGCGAGGCGGTGATGATCGTAGGCAGGCAACCCGTTACCCCATCGGCAAGCATGGCTTCGAGCGCGTGATCCAACATCTTCGCCGTGAGAGCAGGATCGTTGAAATCAACGCCGGCATAGCCATTCACCTGAAGGTCAAACAGTCCGGAGGTAAGGGTGTGATTTTGCATGACGGCCTCGGCACTCGTGTCGATCCAGCTATGCATTCACACTAGCCCGGCACATGCCACAACACCAGTTTTGAGGGTTCGATAACGTCGCCAAAATACTATCTTTTTCGACAAGGGGGGCGGCTGCCGCCATCGCTAACCATCATTGTGCCTTTCGGCATATGGCGCGACCCGGTTCTGCGAATCTAGCCTGCGGTCATCCTGACCCCGAGATGCAGCAGGCGAACGTGGACCAGACAGCGATCACACAACCCATCGTCATCGGCATCGATGCCGGCGGTACCATGACCGATACGATCCTCGTGGATGCCGACGGGCATTTCAAGATCGGCAAGGCGGCGACGACGCCGAAAAACGAGGCGGAGGGGTTCCTTGCCTCGGCCGAGGACGCGGCCGAGGCCTGGGGCATTTCCCTGCAGGCCTTGTTTTCCGGGGTGGACGTGGTTCTCTATTCCGGAACCGGCATGCTCAACACCTTGTTGTCGCGCACTGGCAAGAAGCTCGGCCTAATCACCACCAAGGGCTTGGAGGACATGATCCTGATGGGCCGCGGCCTCCAGGCCTGGGCCGATTATTCCTATGCCGACCGTCTGCATGCGGTGACCCATGCCCATCCGGATCCACTGGTCCCGCGCCGACGCACCCATGGGGTGACCGAGCGCATCGACCAGTTCGGCGACGTCATCCTTCCGCTTTACGAGCATGAGGTCCATGCGGCCGCGAAGAAGCTGATCGCCGACAAGGTCGATGCGATCTGCGTCATGACGGTCTTCTCCCACGTCAACCCGTCGCATGAGAAGCGCATCGCCGAGATCTGCCGGGACGAGATAGAGCGCGCCGGCGCGGAAATCCTCGTCTACACGAGCCACGAGGTTCGGCCTGTGATCCGGGAGCAGTCGCGGCTGAATTCGGTGCTGATCGAGGCCTACGCCACCTCGCGCGGACGCGCGCAGCTCAAGGGCATCGAGGATATATCCAGGAAATACGGTTTCAGGTACGGCGTGCAGACGTTGCTGTCGTTCGGGGGACTGACCTCGATCAACCACCCGCGCCTGCACGAGACGATGATATCGGGGCCGATCGGCGGCATTCTCGGAGCGGCCTATGTCGGGCGGTTGATCGGCAACGACTCCCTGATCTGCTCAGACATGGGCGGCACCTCGTTCGATATGGGCGTCATCACGCGCGGGCAGACGCGGATCGAGAACGAGCCGCTGATGGACCGCTTCAAGCTCAACGTGCCGACGCTGCATCTCGACACGATCGGCGCCGGCGCGGGCATGATCCTCAAGGTCGATCCGCTGACGAGAAAGGTCAGCCTTGGTCCGGAAAGCGCAGGCTCCGATCCAGGCCCGATCTGTTTCGCCAGGGGCGGCACCGAACCGACGATTGCCGACTGCGACGCTATTCTCGGCCGCCTCAACCCGGACTACTTCCTTGGCGGCAAGGTGAAGTTACAGGTGGACAGGGCTCGCAAGGCCTTCAAGGAGAAGTGTGCGGACGTGCTCGGTGTCGGCGTCGAGGAAGCTGCCGAGGGCATGATCGACATGCTGGAAGCCGACGCCAATAACGCGCTTCGCCGCGTGATTTCCGGCCAGGGCATCCACCCTTCGGAATTCACACTGCTTTCCTATGGCGGCTCCGGCCCGCTGCATCTTGCCGGTTGTTCCAGGGGAATAGGCTTCAAGGACATCATAACCTTCCAGTTCGCGGCCGCCTTTTCGGCATTCGGCTGCACGACGGCGGACTTCATGCGCCGCCATTCGGTGTCGACGCAGCTCGACATTCCTGCGCGTGCCGAGGACGCGGCCCTCGAGAGCTTCGGCGAACGCGTCACGGGCGTGTGGGACGATCTCACGAAGGCGGCTGTGGACGAGATGATCATCGACGGCCATGCCCGCGAGAAGATCAGGACCGTTCCTTTCCTGATGATGCGCTACACTGGCCAGCTCGAGGATGTAGAGGTGATGGCGCCGCTTGCGGCCGTTCGTTCGGCCGAAGACATGCGCAAAGTCATCGCCGAGTTCGAGGCGGTTTACGCCAAGGTCAATCACCGCGTCTCGCGCTATGGCGAGGCCGGTTTCTCGATCACCGAACTGGGACTTATCGCGACTGCCGACAAGGTGAAGCCGGTTTTGGTCAAGCGTCCGCTCGGCAAGTCCGATCCGGCCCCTGCGCATAAGGGCGTGCGCGAGGCATATGTCGGCGGCCGCTGGCACAAGGCCAATCTCTACGAAATGGATCTTCTGCAGCCCGGCCATGAGGTGGTCGGCCCGGCCATCATCGAGCATCCGGCGACCACGCTCGTCGTCCACCCGCAGGACCGCGTCACCATCGACGAGTGGACCCTGCTTCACTATTCCCATGCTTGAGAAGGCGCGCACCATGCTGGACAAACCCGCCTCCGCCTTGCGCATCCGCGAGCGCCTGATCGAGTCCGAACGGCTGATGGACGAGAGCGGCTGCTATGACGGCATCACCGAACTCCATCTGCGCAACCAGGACCCGCTGAAGTTCGAGACTCTGCACACCAAGCTGCGCGCCTATTGCGTCTCGGCGCGCGAGATGGCGCGTCGCATCTCCGCTTCGCCCGGCGTACGCGAGGTCGGCGAGATGGTGGTGGCGATCTACACGCCGGAGGGCGACGCGATCGCGCTCTCCAACGGCATCATGGTGCACGTCCACACGATGAGCCGCTTCATCAAATGGATGATCCGCAACGGCTACGAAGACAATCCCGGCATACGCGACGGCGATATCTTCGCCAACAACGACGCCTTCATCGGCACGGTGCAGGTGCCCGACGTGATGGACGTGGTGCCGATCTTCCATTCCGGAAAGCTTGTCGGTTGGGCCGGCGCGGTCTGCCATGAACTCGAGGCCGGCGGCATCACGCCCGGCGGCGACGTGGCGCTGGCGCAGGAGCGGTTCACGGAAGGCCTGTTCGTCTGCGCCGAGAAGGTCGGCGAGAATGACGAGTTGCGTCGGGACTATGTCATCCGCTGCGAACGCAACCTGCGCATGCCGATCTACTGGGTGCTCGACGAGAAGGCCAAGGTCGCCTCCTGCATCGACATGCGCGAGAGCGTCAAGGCGCTGATCGACGAGATCGGCCTCGATTACTGGATGCAGGTTTCGAAGGAGTTCATCGAGGAGGGCCGGCGCGCCCAGCTCGCCCGCACGCGTCAGCTCACCGTCCCCGGCATCTATCGCGGCCACACGTTCTACGGCCATGTGACGGCTGGCAAGCCTGGCTACCAGCCGCTCGGCGATCCCGACTGGCTCTACAACATCCCCATCGAGATGGAGATCACGACCGACGGCAAGATCGTGATGGACTTCGAGGGCACGCAGCCCTGGGGCTATCACTCGATGAACTGCACGCCGGCCGGCATGGACGGCGGCATGTTCGTGACGCTGACCCAGCACATGAACTTCGAGGGCCTGGTCAATGACGGCGCCTGGATGGCGACCGAGCTGAAGCTGCCGCACGGCACCTGGACCAACCCCGACAACGAGATGGTGGCGACGGCAACCTCATGGGCGCTGCTGCTGCCGGCCTATGGCGTGTTCCAGCGGCTCCTGTCCCGCTCCTTCATCGCGCGCGGTTTCGTCGAGGAGGCGTTCGTCGGCCAAGTCAACTCGCCGATGATCGAAATGGGCGGTACCAGCCAATACGGTACGCCCTTCGGGATGGCGCATTTCGAATGCGCGGCGGCGGGCTCCGGCGCGTTGGCCATCAAGGACGGGCTGGACACGGCGTATGTCGGCTGGAATCCTGAATCCGACATGGGCAACATAGAGATCTGGGAACAGAACATGCCGATGCTCTATATCGGCCGCTCGATCGTTCCCAATTCGGGCGGTGCCGGCAAGTATCGCGGCGGCTGCGCTTTCCTCTCGACCTGGCTCATCAACAAGACGGATCATCTTCGGCTGGTCACGTCGGAACATTCCAGCCGCGTCTTCGACAATGGCGGAATGTGCGGCGGCTATCCGGCGCCCACCTGCCAAAAGCACTGCGCGGTGCGGGACTCGAACATTTTCGAGCTTGCCGCAAAGGGCTCGCCGCTGGCGCATCATACAGGGACGAACCCCTACCGCTCCGAACTCGAAGTCAGGCTCGAAGGCGAACAGGTGACGGTGGAAGGCCCCTACATAACCGCGCCGCACAAGTCTGGCGACGTGTTCACCCATTCCTACAATGGCGGCGGCGGCTATGGCGACGTGCTCGAACGCGATCCGGTCAAGACGGCGTGGGACGTGGAGAACGGCTTTCTCACGAAGGAGGCGGCGCTGGGTGTCTTCGGCATTGTGCTCGACGAGGACGACGAAGGATTTCCTGTCGCGAACCCGGAGGCGACCACGCGGCACCGCGACGAACTGCGTCGGAGCCGGCTGGCAAGGGCGAGACCGGTGTCGGAATGGCTGAAGGACGAGAGCGCGCGTGTCGCGAAGGCCGACTTCGCGCCGGAAGTGACGAAGATGTATGCCAGCGCCATCAGGCTTTCCCCCCGATTTGCCAGGCATTTCGGCGATTTCTGGAACGTTGACGCGAAGGCCGTGTTCGCAGTGGAGGCAAAGCCATGACGTCTTACAGCAAGGAAGTCATCGCCGACCTCGTATCTGGCCAGCTTCCATGGCCGCAGACCCGGCGCATCATGAGCGCCTACAAGGACGATGACCGCTTCTTCAAATACGTCGCCGCGCTGCAGGATCGCGTCGACTGGCAGGATCCGATCCTGCTGCCCGTCAGCGATCATCTCTTCATCTGCCAGAGCGGCGATGAGCGCGTGACGAAATGCGAATGCGGTCATTCCTTCGGCGACTATCGCAAGAACTGGAAGCTCGCGGCCTCGATCATCGTGCGCAACACGGAGGAGTCGTTGCGCGAGATCTATCCGAACAGCGATCTGCCCGATCCCGAATGGATGGAGATACGCGAATTCATCTGTCCCGAATGCGGCACGCTGCACGAGGTCGAGGCTGCCGCACCCGGCTATCCGATCGTGCATGATTTCGAGCCCGACCTCGAAGGCTTTTATCGCGATTGGCTGAAGAAGCCGCTTCCCGGAGACTGACCCGATGCCTGATCTCGCCGGCCGTTCCGCTGTCGTCACTGGAGGCCTCACAGGGCAGGGGCTGGCGATCGCGCACGAACTGGCCAAGCAGGGGGCGAATGTCTCGGTCGGCTCCTATGTGAGCGAGGCCGCGGGGCGGCGGGGCGATGCCGCCGCCTATCCCGATCCGGCTGAGATCGTTGCGATGCGGACAGCGCTTGAGGTACACGGCGCGAAAGTGTTCGCCGGCCACCTCGATGTTCGCGATGCCGGCGCGATCAGGCAATTCCTTGCGGAGGCCGACGCGGCCTGCGGTCCGGCGGATATCCTCATCAATGCCGCCGGCACGACCGCCGAGCAGCCGGTCGCCGGCCATTCCGACGAGCTCTGGCTGAAGATCATCGACACCAATCTTAACGGCGCTTTCCGCATGATCCGCGAGCTCCTGCCCGGCATGGTCGAGCGCAAATGGGGGCGGATCGTCAACATCGGCTCGACCGCCGCCACTGTCGGCTGGAAGGACAATCCGGCCTATTGCGCGTCGAAATCCGGCCTGTTGGGGCTGACCCGCTGCGTGGCGCTCGAGGGCGCCCCGCACGGCGTCACTTGCGTGATGGTCAGCCCGACCTGGGTGGAGACCGAACTGATGCGACGAAACGTCGAACAGGTCGTGGTGCGCGAGGGCAAGGGCCGCACGCTCCACGAGGCGATGGCCGACATCGCAGCGCAGAATCCGCAGAACCGCATCATCCAGCCCGACGAAGTGGCTGCGCTCGTCGCTTTCCTGTGCGGCGAGCGCGCCAAAGGCATCACGATGGAGAACATCCAGATTACAGGCGGGGCACTCTGGTAGCCCCGCAGGATGTGTCTCAGCCGCGGGTCAACGGCCTGAAATCGAGCTGTCGGTGGAAGGTGTAGCTGTAGTTTTCGACCGACTTGACCATGCCGGTATCGAGGGACGGATGCCACAGCAGGATGATCGGAATTTCCTCCTTCACCAGCTCGATCATCCGCTTGATGTCCGCGTCATAGACCGCCTGGTCGGTCTCATAGCGTGTCTTGTCGACCAGCTTGATAAACTCCGGATTCTGATAAGCTCCGAAGTTCCACCTTGTGTCGCCGTAATAGAAGACGCGGAAGAAATAGTCCGGGTCCAGGAGGTAGGAGGTCGACCCCTCGAAATAGAAGGGAATCTTCTTTTCCTGGAGGAGCGTGCCCAGTTGCCCCGCCGGAACCTTGTCGATGGTGACGCGGATGCCGATCTGGCCGAGCGCTTCCTGTAAGAGCAGTGCAACCGGCTCGGCGACCGTCGCCAGCGACAGTTCGAACGAGAAGGTGGTGTCGAAGCCGTCGGCATGCCCGGACTCGGCCATCAGTGCGCGGGCCTTGTCGAGGTCGGTCGAATAGCCGAGCGGCTGCGGGAACTTCGTGGTTTCTGGAGCACCCGGCTTGCCGCCGTATAGCGCTTCGCCTCGGCCGAACAGCGCCGCCTGGAACATGGCATCATAAGGCAGGGCATAGGCGATCGCCTGGCGCACGCGTACGTCGTCGAAAGGCGCTATCTGGTTGTTCATGCCGATGAACTGGAAGCTCGATGTCGGCACCCCGACGACCTTGACGTTGTCGTTCTTCAGGAGCTCGATCACGTCCTTGGGAGGAAGATCCTGCGCGATGTCGGTGTCGCCTTTGATGAGCGCCGCGACACGGCTTTCGGCCGCCGGAACGGTTTGCCAGAGGACCTGTTCGAAAGCTGGAAGTTCGCCCGACTTCCAGTCCGCGAAACGCTCGAACAAAATGCGCTCGCCGACATTGGCCCGCGCCACCTTGTAGGCGCCGCCACCTGCCGGATTTGACTTCAGCCATTCCGCCGCAAGGGGATCGGCGTCGGTGGCGTGCTGCAGCGCCAGCTTCGAATTGACGATGATCGGATAGGTCAGGGCGAGGTTCGGGAGGGCGAAACGATCCGGCTGGGGCAGGTCGACGCGCACGGTGTGGGGATCGACCACGACGAACTGCTTCGCATCCGTCATCGAGCCGGTGGTGAACTGGGCAAGGCCGATTGGGCTCGCGACGACGCGGTCGAGAGACCATTTCACGTCGTCGGCCGTGACTGGGCTGCCGTCATGGAAGACGGCATCCTTGCGCAGATGGAAGGTGATCGATTTCTTGTCGTCGGAGATTTCGTAGCTTTCAGCCAATTCCGGCTGGATGTCGAAATAATCGTAATAGGCGATGCCGTCGTCCCGCTTCTTGTAGCCGAACTTGACCAGGCGGTCGTACACATTCCAGGTTATCTGCAGGGAATTGCGATTCACGCCGACCGAGAAACTGTCGAAGGAGTTGGCGGCTCCCTCGCTCAGGACCCGCAGGCTGTTGGCGCGAGACTGGGCGAACGCCCACTTCGCAGGCAGCATTGTGGCTGCCCCGAGGGCGCCGCCGAGTGCCAGGAATTCACGTCGTTTCATCTTAATCTCCGTGGATTGATCCGAATCGGATCTCGTTCACCCATATTTCATGCAGCTTTCTTGTTGTTGTTATGCCGGGCGTGGCTGCTGCTGCCTTCGCCCGGCTCAAATCACAGGTCAGTAGGCGACCTTTTCAATTCCCTTCAGACCCAGCATCCGCCGCGCATCCGCTGGCGTCGCGATCTCCTTGGTCAGCCCTTCGATAATACCGCGGATCATCGTGACCTGCTCGGCGTTGGACTGCGCCATGCGGCCGCGCCCGGCATAGAGGCTGTCCTCCAACCCTACCCGCACATTGCCGCCCATTGTCGCGGCCATGGTCGCCATATTCAGCTGATGGCGTCCGCCGGCAAGCACCGACCATTGGTAGGTCTCAGCGCCGAAGAGGCGATCGGCGGTCTCCTTCATGAACATCAGATTTTCCGGGCCGGGACCGATGCCTCCGAGCGTGCCGACAATCAACTGCAGGAACATCGGGGTTTGGACCAATCCCCGATCGAGCATATGCGCAAGATTGTAGAGATGGCCGACATCGTAGCACTCGAACTCGAAACGCGTTCCGCCCTTGCCGAGCTTGGCAAGGATGGTTTCGATGTCGCCGAATGTGTTGCGGAAGATCGCGGTGCGGGAGGCTTCAAGATAGTCCTCCTCCCAGTCGAACTTCCATTTGCCCTTATACTTGTCGATCATCGCATAGGTGCCGAAATTCATGGAGCCCATGTTGCAGGAGCAGAGTTCCGGCGACGCGGTGGACGGGGCATGAAGGCGATCCTCGATCGACATGAAGGTCGAGCCGCCCGTGGTCATGTTGAGGATGGCGTCGGTTTCGCTGCGGATCGAGCGCAGGATGTGAAGCCAGGTATCCAGATCGGCGGTCGGACGGTGTGTTTCCGCGTCACGCGCGTGCAGATGGATGATCGCAGCCCCGGCCTTCGCCGCGCCGATTGCCTGCTCGATGATCGCATCGGGCGTCGTCGGCAGGAACTCCGACATGGTGGGCGTGTGGGTGGCGCCAGTAATCGCGCAGGTGATGATCACCCGGTTGCGGTCGGCTTTGTCGATGGTGCTCATTCCGTGTACTCCAGTCCGCCGCAGATCTGCATCACCTGTCCGGAGATGGGCCGCCCGGAGGGGCTGGTCAGGTAGACGACCAGCGCCGCGATTTCTTCCGGCTCGACCATCGTTTTCATCGAAACGGCGCGCCGGGCGCTGGCG
>JAEYTV010000389.1 GCA_023433855.1 Pseudomonadota bacterium
GCGTCGAGGACCTGCAGCCGCGGCTGTCGGTTCTTGCCGCCGCGCACGAAGGGAGAGGGGCCACTGCGCCCACGAATCATCCACAAGGTGCCGATCAGCAGAAGCAGCGCGGCTCCCACGCCGACGACCGCTATGACAAGCCGGCTGCCGTATGCGCCCAACAGGTCTTCAAACATTCTCGCCACTCCTTTAGCGAACGCCGCAAGAGGCATTCGCCGTCATCCAGCAAAACCCACCGCCAGGTTCCCGATGCACAAAACACAGGCTGAGAAGCTAAGATAGGTCACGCCGGCAAACTGTCCCGGGTTTTGTGGACTTGTAGAGCTTTTTGCTTCACCTGCAACTTGCTAAGAAAGAATCGCGGGATTTTGCTCTCCCGAGATTCATGCCGCCGCGCCGGCCGAGATGCGAGGAATTGATGACCAAGCTGCAACAGGGCGGCAACTACGAGGCACCGCTGGTGGAGCGGGGAGCACGTGGCGGAACCATCCTCCGGATCGTCCTGCTTGCCTTTGTCCTCTGCGGGGTGGCTGCCGGCTTCGTCATGTTCCAGCACGCGTTGGACAACGAGGTGGTGCTTGGCCTGCTGGGCATCCTGGCCATGGTTGGCATCTTCTTCGTGGTCTCGTCGCTGATTGGTCTCGTGGAAGTGATGCCGCAGTCGCGATCGGACGATATGGCGCGCAGTTTCCTTGCAAGTCATCCTGACGGTATTCTGGTAACGGATCACAAGGGCCGCATTCTCTACGCCAACGCAACCTATGGCCGGATGACGGGTGCCGCCAAGGCTGCAAACGTGCAGTCGCTGGAAGCTCTTCTGTCCAGAACCCGGGAATCGACGGAGGCATTGTACCGCCTGACCGCTGCACTCAGGGAGGGTCGCGAGGGACATGAGGAGTTCCGCCTGCTGCAACCCCTCGGCAGGGCCATCGGCAACGGTTCGGGCGCCCATTGGTACAGGCTCAAGGCCCGTCTGCTAGGACAGCCTGGCAGACATCAGCTCGACGTCTGGCAGATTACCGACATCACGTCGGAGCGGGACGACCAGGAGCGGTTCTTCCGCGAACTCCAAAACGCGATCGATTACCTGGACCATGCGCCAGTCGGCTTTTTCTCCGCCGGCAAGAAGGGTGAGATATTCTACATCAACGCCACGCTTGCCGAATGGCTCGGCCTGGACCTGACGAAGTTCGTGCCTCGGTCGATCACGATCTCCGACTTCGTGGCGGGGGAGGGCATGGCCCTCATCCAGTCGGTTCAGGCTGCTCCCGGCCTGCAGCGCACGGAGACGCTCGATCTCGACCTCCGGCGGACAAACGGCCAGAGCCTGCCCGTCCGCCTCGTACACAGCGTCAGCACGACGCGCGACGGTGCCCCTGGCGAGAGCCGCACGATCGTGCTTGCGCGCCAAAAGGGCGACGAAGGAGATCAGACCGCTTCCGCCATGCGCTTCACGCGCTTCTTCAACAACACGCCGATGGCGATCGCCTCGGTGGACGGTGAAGGGCGCATACTGCGCATCAACGCGCCCTTCTTGAAACTCTTTGCAGGCGTGGTTTCCCGCGATGAGATCGACGGCGGCGCCCATCTTGAGCGTATCCTGCACGAGAGTTCACGCGACCAGTTCATGCAGGCGCTTGCCGCCGCGAAGGACAAGCAGGGGGATATCGCGCCGATCGATTCCCGCCATCCGGGCGACGAGAGCCGTTACGTGCGGTTCTACGTGAACGCCGTCATCGACGAAAGCGACGAGGCGCCCGAAGAGGCCGCTATCGTCTACGCCGTCGAGACGACGGAGCAGAAAGCCCTCGAGACCCAGATGGCGCAGACCCAGAAGCTCAACGCGGTCGGCACGCTCGCGGGCGGCATCGCGCATGACTTCAACAATGTGTTGACGGCCATCCTGCTCTCTTCTGATCATCTCCTTCTGCAGGCAAGGCCCTCGGACGCGAGCTTCGCGGATCTCATGGAGATCAAGCGCAACGCCAACCGGGCAGCAGTGCTGGTTCGTCAGTTGCTGGCCTTCTCGCGCAAGCAGACCATGCGTCCTGCGGTTCTGAACCTGACGGACGTCGTGGGCGATCTGCGGATGCTGGTTGACCGCCTGATATCCGGTACGAACGTGAAGCTGGAAGTGGATTATGGGCGGGATCTGTGGCCTGTCCGGACCGACCTTTCCCAGTTCGAGCAGGTGCTGATCAATCTATGCGTCAATGCCCGGGATGCCATGCCGGAAGGCGGCACGATCCTGATCAAGACGCGCAATGTCTCGGCTCAGGAAGCAACGGGATTCCAGCAGGCGGATCTGCCGGCGGAGGACTTCGTCATGGTCGAGGTCTCCGATACCGGCACCGGCATTCCGCCGGAGATCATGGACAAGATCTTTGAACCCTTCTTCACCACCAAGGAAGTTGGCAAGGGAACCGGCCTCGGACTTTCCATGGTGTACGGGATCGTCAAGCAATCGGGTGGATATATCTATCCCGAATCGGAGGTCGGGCGAGGCACGAGCTTCAGGATCTTCCTGCCGCGTCATGTCGCCGATATCGCCGCGGCCCCGCCTTTGGCCGCTGCGGGATCCGGACGCGCGGCGACCGATCAGCCGGCGCCCCCGCCGCTTGTGTCGGCTCCACCCTCGGAGGATCTCGATCTTACCGGAAAATCGGCTGTAGTGCTCCTTGTTGAGGACGAAGAGGCGGTTCGCCGGGGCGGCAAGCGTATGCTCGAAACCCGTGGCTACACGGTCCACGAGGCGGGCTCGGGCACCGAAGCACTGGAGATCATGGGAGAACTGCAGGGCGCGGTGGACATTGTGGTATCGGACGTGGTCATGCCTGAAATGGACGGGCCGACCCTGCTGACCGAGCTGCGCAAGTCCTATCCTGACCTCAAGTTCATCTTCGTTTCCGGCTATGCTGAAGATGCATTCGCAAGAAACCTGCCGGCCGATGCCCAGTTCGGTTTCTTGCCCAAGCCCTTTTCCCTGAAGCAACTCGCCGTAGCGGTCCGGGAAATGCTCGACTCGGACTAGAGGGATGCCGATGACGATTTGCCGAACGCCGGGCGCGCGCGGGACGCAATGTTATCCACATCAGCCTTTTGCAGAACATTTACCGAACGAAACCAAATTCGCCCTTTTAACTCATGCGCTTCACAGGGGCTTGCCAGGCGGGAACAAAACAGGTACATAGGCTTTATCGGCTGCTTCATTGCTTGCGCGCCGGCAATAACCTAAAGGTGAACCAGATGGCACAAAATACGTTGCGGCTCGTAGAGGATAAAGCAGTGGACAAGAGTAAGGCGCTGGAAGCAGCACTGTCGCAGATCGAACGATCCTTCGGCAAGGGATCGATCATGAAGCTCGGCTCGAACGAGAACATCGTTGAGATCGAGACGGTCTCGACCGGCTCGCTCAGCCTCGACATCGCGTTGGGGATCGGCGGTCTGCCGAAGGGCCGCATCATCGAGATCTACGGTCCCGAGAGCTCGGGCAAGACGACGCTCGCGCTGCAGACCATCGCGGAGGCCCAGAAGAAGGGGGGTATCTGCGCCTTCGTCGACGCGGAACATGCGCTCGACCCGGTCTATGCCCGCAAGCTGGGCGTCGACCTGCAGAATCTTCTGATCTCCCAGCCCGACACCGGCGAGCAGGCTCTGGAAATTACCGATACGCTCGTTCGCTCCGGTGCGGTCGATGTTCTCGTCGTCGACTCCGTCGCGGCCCTGACCCCGCGTGCCGAAATCGAAGGCGAGATGGGTGACAGCCTCCCGGGCCTGCAGGCGCGTTTGATGAGCCAGGCGCTGCGCAAGCTGACGGCATCGATCTCCAAGTCGAACACGATGGTGATCTTCATCAACCAGATCCGCATGAAGATCGGCGTGATGTTCGGCTCGCCTGAAACCACCACGGGCGGCAATGCCCTGAAGTTCTACGCCTCTGTCCG
>JAEYTV010000184.1 GCA_023433855.1 Pseudomonadota bacterium
GTCGAGGTGTCACGGGCGCCTATGCCAATCCGCAGGTCACGGAAGCTCAGCGCGAGGCCGTTCAGTCCCTCCTGAAGGTAAGCGGCCCGGTCGAATGGGTTTCGGAGGAAGCCGACATCGATGCCGTGACGGCGGTTTCCGGCAGCGGTCCGGCCTATGTCTTTTATCTTGTGGAATGCATGGCGGAGGCCGGGCGCAAAGCCGGCCTGCCGGCCGACCTTGCAATGCGGCTCGCGCGGGAGACCGTTTCGGGCGCCGGCGAACTTCTCCATCAGTCTGCCGACGAGGCATCGCGCCTTCGGCAGAACGTCACCTCCCCGGGCGGCACCACAGCTGCGGCGCTCTCCGTGCTCATGGCCGATGACGGCATGCAGCCGCTGTTCGATCGGGCCGTCGCCGCCGCCCGCAAGCGGGCCGAAGAACTCGGAAGTCGAGAGGTTCCATGACGGAACAGATCAGCTTCTCCGACTTCGAGAAGGTAGATATCCGCGTTGGTACCATCGTCGAGGCGGCACCATTTCCCGAAGCCCGCAAGCCGGCTTTCAAACTGATGATCGATCTTGGACCGGAAATCGGCATCAAGAAGTCTTCGGCGCAGATCACCGTGCACTACACGCCGGAGACACTCGTCGGGCGGCAGGTGCTTGCGGTTGTCAATTTTCCCCCGCGGCAGATCGGCCCGGTTCGGTCCGAGGTGCTGACGCTCGGTTTCGAGGACGAGAACGGAGCGATCGTCCTGGCCGCTGTCGATCGGCCCGTACCCAACGGCAGGAAGCTGATGTAGCCCTCCGGATCAGGGCTGCGATCAACGGGTTTCCCTGCGGGTGACATCGGACACGTTGAACGACCGTCATCCGCGCGGACAGTGTACAGGACGTGCGCGGTGTCACGATAGAAGCCATAACAGGTGCCGCGCCGGAAATCTGTCATCCTGACCGACCCTGCCACCAGCGTACTGTTGCCAAGGCGGCTTTGCGGCGGCGGGTTCAGCCAGCGCATGCCACAACAAGGTCGAGAGGTATCGCATCGTCTCCTAGGCGGGCACACGGATGATGGCCCGCAGGCCACCTAAAGGGCTATCGGCCAACGTTACATTGCCCCCATGGGCGCTCGCGATGTCCCGGGCGATGGCCAAGCCGAGGCCGGTGCCGGACGCGTTGAGGTTGCGAGCCTCATCGAGCCGGTAGAAGGGCTTGAACACATCTTCCCTCGCGTCGGCGGGAATGCCGGGACCATCGTCGTCGAGCGTCAAGGTCAGCCATTTGGCGCTATGCTTGGCGCTCACGTGCAGTGTGCTGGCATAGCGCTCCGCGTTCTGCACGAGATTGCTCACGAGCCTTGTGAACGCGTTCGGGCGCACGGCGATCTCATCCTCGCCCTCGATCTCGTAGGTCATTTTCTTGCCGCGCAGCGAAAAATCGGCCCGCAGCTTTTCCAGCATTTCGCTCAGCCGCAACGTGCCGAAGTCTTCTTCCGCTTCCCCCTTGGCGAACGCGAGATAGCCTTCCAGCATGGACTGCATGTCTTCCACATCCTGGTCCATTCCTGCCAGTTCCGGCTTGTTGCCCGCCAGCGCAAGTTGCAGCCGGAAGCGGGTAAGAATGGTCCGCAGATCGTGGCTGATGCCTGCAAGCATTGCGGTCCGCTGCTCCATCTGCCGCTCGATGCGTTCGCGCATCTGGATGAAGGCCAGGCCAGCACGACGGATCTCGTCGGCACCGCGCGGCGCGTATCCCTCCGTGCTCTGGCCCTTGCCAAAGCTCTCAGCTGCCTGGGCGAGAAGGAGAATCGGCCGGATCTGGCCGCGCAGGAAGAGGATCGAGATGACGACCAGGACGAAGGCGGTGCCAATCATCCACACCAGGAAAATGTGCGTATTGGATGCATAGGTCGCGCCGCGTCGTACGAATACCCTCAGGACCCGGCTGTCCAGCTTGACACGGATTTCCACAAGCCGGCTGTCGCCAAGCGTGTCGATCCAGAACGGCAACTTGATCTGCTGGTTGATCTGCTCGGCGAGAATGTCGTCGAGGATGGAGAAAAACGGGCGGGGGCGGGGAGGCGGCAGTCGCCCGTCTTCCTCAACCGCGATGTCGAGGTTCAGCGTGCTGGCCGCAATGCGGGTAATCGCCTCGTAATCCGCATCCTGAGGATAAGCTTTGATAACCTCGATGATCGCGGCCACGTCCCTGACGGTTCCTTCGGAGAGCCGCTCCGTGACCATGCGCCAATGGCGCTCCATGAACACGGCAGCCACCACGCTCTGCAGGAGGAGCATAGGCAGTATGACGATGAGCAGCGAGCGCGTGTAGAGCCCGGTCGGCAGGCGGCGGCGCAACCAGCGAATGAAGATCCGCCACCCCGGCAGGGTGAATTTGCCCATGTCACGCTTCAGGCCGTCCAATAGTGCCATTCTGTCCTCCGTCTCGACCCGGCCGAAGGGACGATCTCCTCGCTTTAATCGACGCTCAAGCGATAGCCGATGCCGCGGACCGTCTGCAGATAAACCGGGTTGGCAGGATCCTCCTCGATCTTGCGCCGCAGCCGATTGATCTGCACGTCGATCGTTCGTTCTCCGACTTCGGCGTCGTCGCCGATGAGCTCGTGCCGCGGAATGGTATCGCCCGCGCGGAGGGCGAACATCAACATGATCTCCTGCTCGCGATCTGTGAGACGGATGGTTTCGGCCGCCTTGCGAAGCTCCTTGCGGGGTATCGAGAAGGTGAAGGGGCCGAAGATCACCTGTTCGAACTTCGGCGTGTCGGGGGACGAGCTGCGACGAAGGATGTTGTTGATGCGCAGCACCAGCTCGCGCGGATCGAAGGGCTTCGAGAGATAGTCGTCGGCACCCGCCTGGAGGCCCTCGATACGGGACTCCGCCTCCGCCCGGGCCGTCAGCAGGATCACGGGCGTCGTCTTCTTCTCGAAGAGGGACTGGGTAAGCGACAGTCCCGACTCGCCCGGCATCATCACGTCCAGGATGATCAGATCGAAATGCAGGCCCTCGAGCTTACGACGAGCCTCCGCTGCATCGCCGGCAACGGTTACCCGGAAGCCCTGCTCCACGAGGTAGCGATTGAGAAGATCCCTGATGCGGGTGTCGTCATCGACGACCAGAAGGTGCGGAGCATCGTCCGAGAGGGGGTGGTTCGTCATGTGTTCAGTCCAACTCGCTGTCAATCGGCCCGAGGGTCGGGTCGCGCCCCCGCATGCCGCCCAGAAAGGTCTTTACCGCGACCTGCATTTCCGGCGTCAGGTCGCGCATCGCGCGTGCGATACGGCGCGATTGCGGCTCCGACAGGGCAAGCGCCAACTCACGGCCCGCAAGGGTCGGGTAGAGGCGTCTCTGGCGACGGTCCTTTGCGCCCGCCATCTGGCGGATATAGCCCGATTCGATGAGTTGCTTGAGAACGCGCGCAAGGCTTTGCTTGGTGATCTGCAGCGTGTCGAGG
>JAEYTV010000212.1 GCA_023433855.1 Pseudomonadota bacterium
CTATCGCTGCGCGGCTGACCCAGCCGTCCTGTTCCTGGGCGCGCATCAGGAGCGGGATCACGGCCGACTGCTGCCTGCCTTCCGGATACTTCCTGATCGTTGCCTCGGCCCAGGCCGCGTTCTCCTCGTTGAAGGCGAAACCTGCGGGCTGGACAGTATCTTCGGCTAGTCGACGAACGGACATTCTTTCCACGCCTTGTTAGTTTATTGATCCACACCGCGATCTCGTGACCGACACGAACTCGCAGGCATAGGCAGACTTCAGTTTCTGCATGAACACTATGAACTTTGTTCCGCTTTGAACGCTCGCCTTGATCTCATAACCTTCAGAGAGAAGATCACGCATCGAGCGGGAACCACCACCCTCCGTCGATCCGCCAAGCTCCCTCGACGGGTCCTGCTGCGCCATGGCAACGGAACCCGCAAGAAGCAGCGCAGCGAAAACGGAGGTTCGCAACATCAGCGGTCCACCTCGCCGAACACGATGTCGAGCGACCCGAGAACGGCGGAGACGTCAGCCAGCTGATGGCCCCGGCACATGAAGTCCATCGCCTGGAGATGTGCGTAGCCGGGGGCGCGGATCTTGCAGCGGTACGGCTTGTTCGTCCCATCGGAGACCAGGAACACGCCGAACTCCCCCTTGGGCGCCTCGACCGCCGCATAAACCTCGCCGGCGGGCACGTGGTAGCCCTCGGTGTAGAGCTTGAAGTGATGGATTAACGCTTCCATCGACCGCTTCATCTCTCCGCGCTTCGGGGGAACGACCTTGCCGTCGGCCGAAGTGAACGGACCAGTCTTGGCGTCGCCCAGCAGACGATTGACGCACTGCTTCATGATCTTGCAGGATTCGCGCATCTCGATCATGCGGATCAGGTAACGATCATAGCAGTCACCGTTCTTGCCGATCGGAATGTCGAACTCCATGTCGGAGTAGCATTCATATGGTTGCGACCGACGCAGGTCCCAGGCAGCACCGGAGCCGCGCACCATCACGCCGGAGAAGCCCCAGGCCCAGGCGTCCTCGAGCGAAATGACGCCGATATCGACGTTGCGCTGCTTGAAGATTCGGTTGCCGGTCAGCAGTTCGTCGATGTCGTCGAGCTTGGCGGGGAACTCGTCGCACCACCTGCCAATGTCTTCGACCAGTTCCGGCGGCAGGTCCTGATGGACCCCTCCCGGACGGAAATACGCGGCGTGCATGCGCGAACCCGAGGCACGCTCGTAGAAGACCATCAGCTTCTCGCGCTCTTCGAAACCCCACAATGGAGGGGTAAGCGCCCCGACGTCCATTGCTTGCGTCGTCACGTTCAGGAGGTGAGACAGGATGCGGCTGATTTCCGCATAAAGAACACGGATCAACTGACCGCGGATAGGGATATCGATGCCGAGGAGCTTTTCCACTGAAAGACAGTAGGCATGCTCCTGGCTCATCGGGGCCACATAGTCCAGCCGGTCGAAGTAAGGCAGCGCCTGAAGATAGGTCTTGGCCTCTATCAGCTTTTCCGTACCCCGGTGCAGCAGACCGATATGCGGATCGACCCGCTCGACGATCTCCCCGTCCAGCTCCAGCACTAGCCGCAACACGCCGTGCGCTGCAGGATGCTGCGGTCCGAAATTGATGTTGAAGTTGCGAACGTTATGTTCAGTCATACTGCTTGCTCCATGCCGGGCGGAGTAACCACCGCGAGCGGGAAAGTCGTGTGCGGGCCGTCGCTGGCGCGGCTGCCCTTAGGCCTTTGCCTTCTCGTCACCGGGAAGGACGTAATCGGTCCCCTCCCAGGGAGAAAGGAAATCGAAGCTGCGGAACTCCTGACGAAGTTCCACGGGTTCATAGACGACGCGCTTGACGGCGTCGTCGTAGCGAACCTCGACAAAGCCGGTCGTCGGAAAATCCTTGCGTAGCGGGTGCCCTTCGAAACCGTAGTCCGTCAGAATACGGCGCAGATCCGGATGACCGGTGAAGAGGATCCCGTACATGTCCCAGGCCTCCCGCTCGAACCAGTCGGCACCCGGGTAAACCGAGCAGACCGACGGCACCGGCTGATCTTCAGCAGTCATCACCTTCACGCGGATCCGCGTGTTCTGGCGAGGCGACAGCAGATGATAAACCACGTCGAAGCGCTTCTCCCGAGCCGGGTAGTCCACGCCGCAGATGTCGATAAAGCTCACGAAGGCGCACTGCACATCGTCACGCAGGAAGGTCAGCAGCGGAACAATATTGTCGCAGGCGGCCGTCAGCGTGAGTTCACCGTGGGCGACCACGGCATCGTCCACTAGGCTGGGGCGCGCTTCGCGTATATAGCTCGCAAGTTCATTCAGGGCTTCACTCATCGTTCTGTCCTCAAGCCCTAGCGCTCGATCGTGCCGGTACGCCGGATCTTCTTCTGCAGCAGAAGCACGCCGTAAAGGAGCGCCTCTGCGGTGGGGGGACAGCCCGGAACATAGATGTCCACCGGAACGACCCGATCGCAACCTCGAACAACCGAATAGGAGTAGTGATAGTAGCCGCCGCCGTTGGCGCAAGACCCCATCGAGATGACGTAGCGGGGTTCCGGCATCTGATCGTAGACCTTGCGCAACGCCGGCGCCATCTTGTTCGTCAGGGTTCCGGCAACAATCATCACGTCGGACTGACGCGGCGAGGCGCGCGGAGCAAAGCCGAAGCGTTCCGCATCATAACGCGGCATCGACATCTGCATCATCTCGACGGCACAACATGCAAGACCGAAGGTCATCCACATCAATGAGCCAGTGCGGGCCCAGTTGATCAGCTCGTCCGTCGAGGTGACCAGGAAACCCTTGTCGGCGAGTTCGTTATTGATTTCGCCGAAGAACACATCGTCGCTACCAACCGGCTTGCCCGTATTGGGATCGATAATTCCCTTCGGTCGTGGCGCAACGAGAGTGCTGCCGCTATCGACTACTCCCATTCCAGCGCTCCTTTCTTCCATTCATAGATAAAGCCGATGGTCAGGACGGCCAGAAATACCATCATCGACCAGAAGCCAAACCAACCGATTTCGCCGAAGGACACCGCCCAGGGGAACAAGAAGGCCACTTCCAGATCGAAAATAATGAACAGGATCGATACAAGGTAGAAGCGAATATCGAACTTCATGCGGGCATCATCGAAGGCATTGAAGCCGCATTCATAAGCCGACAGCTTTTCCGAATCGGGAGACTTGTAGGCAACCGCGAAGGGCGCGATCAACAGCGCCAGGCCGATCACCAGAGAGATTCCGATAAAGATCGCGATCGGGACATAGGAAGCGAGGAGTTCACTCATGATTATCGATCCCTGCTTGCCGTAAGCGCCGGGCAGCACTCATGGTCAATGCGCGGCAAGCGAACGTGCATTGCAATAGGGCCGTGACTAGCGCAGCCGGGGGCTCCGCGCAAGACTTTTAAACGGACCGGCCTGTACCAAGGTGAAGCAGTTTTCACGCAGCCACGGTGGAGACGGATACCGCATGCCGGCGAAGATGAACTCATCCGTTCAAGCCAGTGACCGATGCCGGACACGAGCAGATAAGAACCAGCCAAGGCTCCGGCCCAGCAGCTGCAGCGTTATCCAGCCAAAGATGACCGCTGCCCAGACAGAGACACGTCAACGTCATCGCAATAGACCCGCGACGACCAAACAGACAATTCGCTAACAGGAGATTCGCCTCACCGGCAAGCGGAATGGCGCGAGTGACGGGGCTCGAACCCGCGACCTCCGGCGTGACAGGCCGGCACTCTAACCGACTGAGCTACACCCGCGCATTTACTCGTGAGGCACGAAACCTCCCGACCGGCGGCCTCGACCGCTCGGTTGTGCGGCTAACTAAGAGGTTCGGGTTCGGGTGTCAAGCAGCTTTCAAGACAAAAGAATGAAGCGCCGCACGTTTGCGATCACCGCGGTCCATTCATCAACAGCTTCACCAAAAAATGTCAAAAAAACACGATGAAGGCCTTGCGGTTTTTTTCTGATCCGCATAGATCACGGCCACCGACGCAGCGAGCTTTTGCTCCGCATCGCGAAGGGCGATTAGCTCAGTTGGTAGAGCGCCTCGTTTACACCGAGGATGTCGGGAGTTCGAGTCTCTCATCGCCCACCATTCCCTCTCCAATATCACGTATCTTTTACAACGCAGCTTCTCTGCAGTTGGCGTCACGACGGCGCCGCGCTCTTTTCCCCCCCAACGACACTGATCTCCGCGACCTGCGTCGCTTCCGGCGCCTGCAGGTCTGGCCGACCTGAAGCCGAGTCGATCCGGGCCCATTGCCCGCCCGCAGGTCGCCGGGCAAAATCGGAGCTCCTCCAGCCCACACCTCAGCAATCCTCGTCATGCAGCCCCCTGCCTGCATCGCGCATGGCTCCCCCTCCACTGGCGCGTAGATTTCACCTAATATCCACAGGTGCTCTGTCATGTTCCGGGACCCGAGTCTTCAATCGGCACATGTCGGCCGATGCCCGTCAAGGAACCGGAAAGGCCGTTCGATGACAGGTCATGAACCATGGTGACGCCTGGACTAGGCTTTCTGGCATGACGAAACGTTTCAAAAACTACCTTCTTGCTTTCGCCATCTCGCTGGTGATGTGGGCAATCATCATCGGCGTGATTGCTGCAGTCCTTTGATCTGAACCTCAGAAGGGTCACGCGGCTCTATCCCCGCCTGCCTGCAGCGTGCGACGCGACGCGGACTGTCTGCGAAAGTGATGCGACGATGCCGCCCGCATCCAACCCATCCGGTGAACGCCTACGACAACCGGCATAAAACGGCAGCGATCAACATCCCGGCTCGGCTGGAGCGGTTGATTCTTTCTGCAACGCAGCATATCCTCCCTATATCTCGGCTTATGGAGGTTGCTGTGCACGTAGAAGTACGCTCCAAGTTGATCGATGCCATTTCCTATGACGACTCAACAAAGTTGTTGCGCATTTACATGACCAATGGTCAGCGTCGAGAATTCTTCGAGGTACCTCGAAACATCTTCGATGGTCTTAGAACATCAAGATCGCCGGGCCAGTTCTACATGACGAAGATACGAAAACGTTTCGATGACCACCAGTAGACCAGACAACGCCCGGCGCAGATACCGGATCCTGCACCCCGGGTGGGAGTGGACAACGATTTTCCTGCCAGTTTTCGTGGGTGGGGCGCTGCTGCTTGCCGCATCCACCGCGGATGCGCAGTATCGCAACCTGGAGGTCGAGCGGGGTATCACCGGCGGTTATTCGGGCACCTTCGGCAATCAGAATTTCGAAATCGGCCCTGGCGACTCGAGTCAGTTCGGGGGACGTCGGCCCGGCGTCATTGAGGGACGCGCTCCGCGCACCAAAGGCAACGTCGGCGCCACGCAGCGCCGATGCTTCGTAGACGGTAATGGTAATGCGGCATGTCAGTGAGAACACTGTCGCGGAACTGTCTTCGCCACTTGCGCCCTGTTCATGAGCAAGCGATCAAAGGCCGTGCGGCACCGGCCCGCTCCACCAAGCCCGATCTGCCGAGAGCCGGAAATCTCTCGCGACCGACCTCGTAAGCAGGAGATGCGCTTCCTTTTGTATGCTCGCCCCGGCTGCAGACAAGAAGTCGGGGCGAGCGATCACACGTAGGCCCTTACGCAGTAAACCAGTCGTGGGTGACTGCACTGAGCTCGACGCCTGCAATGATGATCTTTTCCCCAACATGTGAGGCACTTGGCCCGTTGTAGCTGAGGACGGTGTCGCCGAAGTAATGATCGACCTTCCACTGGTCGAAGGACGTGCCGGTCAACTGAAGCTTGTCTTCGGATTGATCGAACCCGATTATGGTGTCGGTGGCCAATGTCTTCGCCATGTCTCCGAGATTGAACACGAACGTGTCGGCGCCACCGCTCGCAATGATCTGATCGATGCCCGTTCCGCCAGTCACCACCGACGACTTCAGGTTCACGGACGACAGATCGATGATATCATTGCCCGCGCCGGCATTGATCGTGACCGCCGTATTGCTGCCGTCGGTGATCCCCCCTCCACCATTCACCGCCGTCGCGCCGACGATGCCTCCGATCGACTTCAGGCTCTCTCCAGCTTCGATCACGATCGTGTCGTTGCCGGCGCCGGTGTTGATCTTGAAGGCGTTCACCCAGCCGTCATCGTTGGAAAGCAGGGATACTATAACAGTATCGTTGCCGTCACCGGTCGTAACGTTTCCTCGCTTGGCGTTGTAGATCTCGACCGTGGAATTGCCCCCGTTGCCGAGGTGAACGTCAGCTTGAACGAAATCGCTGAACGTCAGAGATTCAGCTGTATCCGACTGTGCCAGAACGTTCTTCACCGAGTTCCATGCCGTGGTCACATCGAACTTGAATGCATTGGAATCAGCATCGTAGGAGACCTCTACGTTGCCGCCCGCCCCGGAGCCCTCGACGCCTGAGGCCACAGGCACATTGATGACCGAAGCCGGCACGACCGGCCCATCATCTGTTATGTTCTCGTCGATACTTCCGCCGTTCAACAGCTTGTAAGCCGCCTGATCAGCTACGTTTGTGAGATCCGCAACGCTTGCCGCGCCACCATTACCGAACTGTACCTTGAGTGCCATTCCCGCTTCCTCCTCGAGGATCCGTTGCGCTAAGCGTGCTCAAGTTTAAGCAACGCCACTGATTACGTTGCAACTTATAGTCACTATTTAAATAAACACAATATTTATTACTAACGAAACTTAAATTCATTTTCACGTATTATTACGACCACCTAAGAAAGAAGTTACTACTGATTTATGCCGGTGCGGAAACGGACGCGGGCGGCAGTCCGCCCAGGGACAGAGCCCCTGCTGCGGATGCCGCACTCAAGTCGGCTGGACCCACGGCTTGTGCCGGCCAACGCAGCGCCTGACCACGCGCTTCTCAGGAGACCGTCTGCCCTGGCGTCGTTGATCGCCCGGGAACCCTTTTCGGGCGCAGGCCGCACACCAACAGCCGGACCCCGTGAGCAGCCGCGTCTTGCGAGGAGCAGCGCGGGGTCGCCGGGTTAAACCCGTTGCGACGCCTCACGGGTCGCGTAGCTGCGGCGTACTCGTCGCAGTCTGCATCGACCAGGCGCGCGACCGTCCGAAACGCGGCAACACCTTCTTTTCGCGGACCCTGGGAAGGCTTTGCCGCATGCGATTGGAAACCAGGGCACCGATGAAGAAATAGAATATCTCCGACTGATGGAGAGGGTTGAGAAGCGATAGCAGCGCTATGGGAGCCAGCCCGATCATGACATTGAGCCCGAGACCCAAGCCGCAATAGAACACAAGCCACATAATCACACCGAACAATCCCGCCACGATTGCAAGGTCGAGTGGTACCGCAAACACCGAATTCGTTCCCTCGCCCAGTCCCCTGACCGAAAGACTGTTGGTGGAGAAAAACGCTTCCACGAATCCGAACCCGTATCCCAGTGGGTTCTTGTCGATGAGTTCGGCGGACACCTGGAACGCCAGGCCGCGCTCCTCCTCGAGCTTCACGGCGATCTTGTCCTGGGTAAACTCATCGCCAAGCACCGTGATGTAGAACATGGCGCCAATGGCGATGGCTGCAAGCTTGATAAAGACGGATACCTTGGACTGCAGGATGTAAACTGCGCCGCAGGCCACCAGCGCCGTCTTGTTGCTGCTCAACACGGTTACAACGCCGTTCAGCACAAAGAACGGCAGAAAACGCATTTCACCGCTGCTCTTCAGCAGAAGGAAATAGGAGACGAGAAAGAAGTAGAAGGAGAGCCAGTTACGTTCCTTGAACGTACCGTGGAGAGCTCCCTGCCCGAAATCGATCTCCTTGAAGATGATTGGAATGCCAAGCATCTGGACCATGAATTCGAAAGCAAGCAGGCCGCACAGGAACAGATAGCCAACCGGCAGATCGCGTTTCAGGAAACGGATGCCAAGCCAGCGGCCCACAAGGTAAAAGCCCGGATAAACCAGAGCGAACTTCAAGAGTTGCTCGGCCGATTTTATCCGCGGGAAATCCTGCAACAGCGTAAGCACCGACGCAGCACTGAGAAACAGGAGGTAGGCGACGACCTCCGCCGAACCGACCTTTATCTCCTTCTTGAGAACAAGGAACGCCAGGGCGCCCAACATCCAGAGGTGACCGGGCTGCAGGATCGATACCTGCACCACCTGGAAGGGCAGCAAGAGAAGACCGGAAAGCAGGAAGGCGTCAATGGTGTCGAAGGCTTTCAACCGCGCCAGGAGTTGCCGGATGAGAATGCGACCGCGGCTCCGTTTCCGGGCTTGCAGTCGCCCTCCAGCGGGCCGGGAAAGTATCCTATTTGCAGCGCCATTCTGCGCCATGGTCGCTCCTAGTGAAACGAGGTCTTCTGTCGCATGCGTAGCATAGAAGAGTTTATATCCCTGTCAGTTTATGTATTCTTCCACCTTGTACTCTGCCGAAAGAAAATCGCGCCAGTCTAAGGACGTCTCCCCTTGGAAGGCCGGGACATCGACAACATGCTCCTGCACTTTTCCGGTGCGAATTGCTCCAACGCCTGCTGCATGTCCGCCGAAAGACGCATGGCTTTGAGGCGTGTCGGGTCGATGCATGCGACCTGGATATCCCTGCGCAGTGCATCTCGACCTGCGACCAGTGTTGGCGCGGCCAGCCTGTTCCACAGCAGCAGACGGGCGAAGACCACATCACCCTCGGAAGGCGCCAGGCGCTGGGATTGTTCTAGCAAAGCTGCGGTTTCCTCCGAGTTCTCGCCGATCGCCTGGCGCACCATTGCAAAACGCAGCCATGTGTTTCCGTCGGTGGGGACACATCTCAATGCATGGTGGGCGTAACGCTCGGCTGCAGCGACCGCGGATGCCCATGCGTCATAGTCGACGTCTGGGTTTTCCAAGTCCAGCAGCATAAGCCGAACAGTCAATCCGGCCCTCACGATGTCCGAATTGCAGATGCCGTCCACCACAACACGATCCGCCTCTTCCCCAAACGAGCGGACAACGGCCGGATCGAACGCATCGGCTTTCTCCAACCTTTGCCCGACATGGACAAGGTCTGCGAAGCCGCGGCGAAGTTGAAGCTCCCCGGCGGCTACCACCACAAGGACCATCGACAGGAGGACCAGAAATGCCGGGAGCCAAAATTCAAGCGGCCGCTTGGACAGGGGGGAATACATACGGCGGCAGATCAGTCTTCGCGATAGTATTTCGAGTAACTCGAGTAATAATAGTCGCTGGTTCCGTAAACCCGATAAAGCCTCATCCGATCAAGATCGACCTTGTTGAGTACCACACCAAGGCACTTTTCAAGAACCTGCGGCTCCGCCTCCAGAGTCTGTCGTACCATACGGCGAGAAACGCGCCCCCACTCCGTGACGTAGACGAAGGCATCTACATTCGAGGCCATCGCGCGGGCATCGACAACAGGGGCGAGCGGCGGCAAATCCACGACGACATAATCCGCGGTGGCGGAGATCTTCTCAAGGAGGTTCCGCATCGCAGCTGACGCCAGGAGTTCAGACGAATGCGGCAGACGCCGCTTCATCACAGCCGGAAGGAAGGCAAGCCCGGACCTGCTGTTGATCAACAAGACATCCTGCAGAGGTTGCTTCTCCACGAGCACCTCGACCAGTCCCTTGTCGGCATGCTGGCCCATTGCCCGGGTCGCTCCGGGATTTCGGAGATCGGCGTCGATCAGGATCGTCTTGGCACCGTGGCTCGCAAGGAGTTCCGCGAAGTTCATAGCAACCGTTGACTTGCCCTCACCAGGTATCGTGGATACCACGCCGATGATCTTGCACCGGGTATTGGGAAGCGCCAGGTCGGCGGCGAATTTGATGCTGCGCATCGTCTCCGCGAACGATGACATGGGGTGATCAAGCACATAGTTCGACACGCCACCGCTTCTGCGCACGTGATGTACCGGCAAGTGGTCAACAGCGACGGCATCAGACTCATTCGTGCTGGCCGATACAGGCAGCTTCGGCGCAAGCCCAAGCATTTCCAATCCCAGTTCGCGGCGGATCTGCTCGCCGGTTCGGAAGAACCGGTCGCGGTTCTCCCGGAACATGCCGAGGCCCGCTCCAACCGCGCCTCCCAGGATCGGGAAGAGCGCCAGGACCAACGTCTTGCGCGGATAGGCCGGCCCCGGCGGAACGACGGCACTGG
>JAEYTV010000242.1 GCA_023433855.1 Pseudomonadota bacterium
GCCCTAGGCGGCTTGATCCGAGCCTCGACTGCCCAAACCTCGGATCACTGCGCCAAAAGCAGTGTGAAAGGGTGATCGGCGAAGATCCAGTTGACCGCAATCCTGTCCTTCGGATCGAAGGTCTTGCCGGTAAAGATGTCGCGATAACGACGATCTCGCAGACCGTCTGTGAGTACGACCTCCGTTTCGGCCCAGCGCTCCGTCCGTGGCTGACCTGATGTCGTATGCAAAGCATTCACGACGAGCCTGGGGACGACGACCAGGAGTGCATCATCGTCATCTTGCCGAGCGAAGGCGACGATGTTTGATGACCGCTTTCCGGACACGTCAAGCGGCACATAATTTCCCTCGCGAAACAGTGTAGGCAGTTCCTGGCGAAGGTGCAGAACTTCAGCAATGACCTGCTGCTTGAGGGACCCGGTCTGCCATGCCGCCTCTTCGTCGCTGGAGGACAGTTTGCCGCTTTGTGCGAGACGCTTATGAAGATCGGCAAAAGCGGGCTCCCGCCGATTGTCGGGGTCGACAAGGCTGAAGTCCAGGCCTTCGCTGCCTTGATATATGTCCGGGACTCCCGGTGCCGTAAGCTTGATGATCGTCTGGGTGAGGCTGTTCACGAGCCCGGCCCGGACGAACGGCCGCAGTGCCCCATGAAAGTCGGCAAGGAAATCGCTGTTGGACGGTGACAGGAGCCGTTTCGCATAGGAAATCACGGCATCTTCGTAGGTCTCGTTGCTATTGCTCCAATTGGTGCGGAGCTTGGCTTCACGCAGGGCCTTTTCGACGAAGGCGATGAAACGCTTTTCCAGGGCCTCCAGGCCTTGTGGGTCGTCCGGCAGCAACTCCGTCGGCCAGACACCAGCCAAGGCTTGGTAGAGCATCCATTCGACTGCAGGCTCCGGCGCGGGTCCGTCTTCAAGCGCCCGCACCGAGGCAGCGTTCATCTCCCGCCATCGCGCCACGTGCCCGGCCCAGACGTCGGGTGCCTCACTGATCGTGTAGAGCCGGCCGCGGGCATCCTCGCCGCGCTTTGTGTCGTGGGTGGAGGTGCCTGAGAGCCCATCCGGCTGCCGCGTCAGCCGCGTTTGCATCTCGTCGTGGAAACGGTCGAGTGAAAACACACGGGGCAGGGGATCGCTGCCGACCTCGTTCAGCGCCAGCAGCATGTGCTGGCGAAAGAACAGTGTGTCTTCGACCGACTTCGCCATCAATGGCCCTGTCAGCTGCTGGAAACGGATGCGGAACTCATCCGCCTTAGCTCGGGCTGCTTCCTGGATCTTGCCGAGGAGAATACGCTCGAGGAAAGCGACAGAATTGGCGTCGGGGGCGTGTGGACCGTCGTAAACCTTTTGCACCACCTGGCGGAGCATTTCCTGGCCTTCGGGTGGCATTTCCGCTTCGGTGCCATAGGTGCGGTAGAGGGGGAAGGCGACCAGCAGTTCGCGCAACGCAGCCTAGATGTCGGATTCGGCAAGAAAAACGTCCGGGTTCTCTTCGTCCTGGATCTGCAGTGAAAGCTTCAGCAGATTGGCAACTTCGCCGGCGAAGTTGTTGTCCGCCATCAGCAGCTTCGCGGCCCGCAACGCCTCTTCCATGTCGACGGTCTCGCCGGTGACCGTTGCGTACGCCCTGCGCAATTCGTCCAGTTTCGAGTTGTCCACGAGGGCATCGCTAACCGTGGCGATGAATTCATAGCCGGTGGTTCCCGATATGGGCCAGTCGGCCGGAATTTGCTCGCCTTCACCGAGGATCTTTTCGACGGTGATGTAGCAGTCCGGCCCTGCCTCCTGCCTCAACCTTTCCAGATAAGCCTTTGGATCGGCAAGGCCATCCACATGGTCTACCCTCAGTCCATCCACCATGCCCTGGCGAACCAGCTGGAGAATGAGACGATGCGTCTCGTCGAAAACGGCGTCATCTTCCACCCGCACACCCGCGAGCCCGGTTATCTCGAAGAACCGGCGATAGGAGAGATCTCTGGGAGCATCCCTCCAGGACATCAGGCGGTAAGGTTGCTCATCGTGCAGTCTTGCGATCTCGCCCTTGTCGGTGATCTCCAGGGTCTCGCGCTCGCGGCCGTAATAGCTCGACGGACGGAGCGGATAGAAGGTCTCGTAATAGGCGAGCGACGGCTTGCCGGTTTGCGGATCGGCTTTGACCGCTATATCGCCGGCCTCCAGCACCGCCTCAAAGGTGTCTCCGAGGAAGGGCAGCGTCAGGCGTCTCGACCAGTCGATGTCGAAATGCCGGGCGTAGCGGCTCTTGTCGCCGTTTTCGACCACGTCACGCCACCAGGGATTTTCCAGCGAGGCGGCCATGTGGTTCGGTACGATGTCCAGGATGAGCCCAAGCCCGCCCGCTCTCAATGCGCGCACCATACGCTCGAAACCTTCGCGTCCGCCGATCGACGGATCGATCTCGTTGGGATTGGTAACGTCGTAGCCATGCGTGGAACCGCTCGTGGCAGTGAAGACCGGAGAGGCGTATAGATGGCTGATGCCCAGCCGTTTTAGGTAAGGGACCAACTCGGCCGCGCGATCGAAGGTCATGCCGTTGCGAAACTGGATGCGGTAGGTCGCCGTTGGCACGTTCATTTTGAATCTCCCATGCGCTCTACGCTGACGACCAGGGAATTCGGAGGCAGATCATCCGCTTGGGAGGGCCATGCGAAGATGACTTCACCGGGTTGATCGGGTGTCTTCTGCGGCCTGTCACCGATGTTCAAGGCAAGAGACAGCGTTCCCTTTGGAAAACTCCAGCTTACTGCAACAAAGCCAGGGGCCGTCGCGACCACCTTCCCACTCCCGCCTGCCGCCGTGGCGAGCAGGGGAACCACATGTTGCCTGCGAAGCTGCAAAAGCCTCTTCGCCAGATCCAGCCAGTTCTTTCCCTCAGCCGAGTTCAGCTTGCTCCAGTCAAGCCTTGACGTCTCGAAGGTCTCCCTCGAATTCGGATCGGGCACGGTTTCTCCCTCGTGGCCCGCATGACCCTCGAATTCCTTGCGCCGGCCATCCCTGACAGCCTTGGCGAGATCACCGTGGAAGTCCGTAAAGAACAGGAACGGATTGGTCTCCCCATATTCCTCGCCCATGAAGAGAAGGGGGACGTGCGGTGAGAAGAGCAGTGCCGCAAGCAGGACCTTCGTCTTGTCCGGTCCTGCAAGTGAAATCAGCCGTTCGCCAAGCGCGCGGTTGCCGACCTGATCGTGGTTCTGGATGAATCAACAAAGGCAACAGGGGGTTGGCCGGTGCTGTCGACCCCGCGCTTTTCTCCGGTCTGGGCGGACACTTCTCCCTGGTAGGCGAAGCCTTCTGCCAGAATGCGGGCGACCAGCTTCTCCGGCTGCTTGGCGAAGTCCTGGTAATAGGCGTGCGTCTCCCCGGTCGCGAAGACATGAATGGCGTTATGGAAGTCATCATTCCACTCAGCGGTAAAGAGGGGAGCGCGACCGTCCTTGTCCCGCGGATGGAGGAAGATGACGTTGCGGCTGTCTTCCGTGGTCAGATGGATCTCGCGCTCCGGGATCTCGGCGCGGATGCGTTCGGCGATCTCGATCAGTACATGTTTCTCGGATGTGTCCTCGATCTGGTCGATGGCGTCGAAACGTAGCCCGTCGAGGTTGAATTCCTCGAGCCAGTAAAGCGCGCATTCACTGATATAGCGCCGAACGGGATCGTGATCATACGCGATGCCGGCCCCCCAGGGGGTGGACCGTTCCTTGTGGAAGAAATCGGGAGCCAGGAGCGGCAGGTAGTTACCCTCCGGACCGAAATGGTTGAGAACGATGTCGAGCACCACCGACAGGCCGTGGCCGTGGGCGGCATCGATGAAGGCCTTGAAGTCCTCGGGTGGCCCGTAGGCGACATGCGGGGCGTAAAGCAGGACGCCGTCGTAGCCCCAGCCCCGGTTGCCGCCGAAATGGGCGACCGGCATGACCTCGATCATCGTGACACCAAGTTCGACCAGGTAAGGGAGCTTGTCGATCGCCGCGCGGAAAGTGCCCTCCGTGGTGAAGGTTCCGACGTGGAGCTCGTAGACGACCGTCTCTTCCCACGGGCGGCCTTTCCACTCCGGGTGTTTCCAGACATAGCTGGTCGGATCGATCACCAATGACGGACCGTTCACGTCAGCCTTCTGTCCGCGTGCCGCGGGGTCGGGAACCACGCTGCCGTCGGCAAGCACGTAGTTGTATTCCGTGCCCGGCACGATGCCCGTCGCCAAAAGCTCGAACCAGCCGTCGTCTGTCCGGGACATCTCCGTGTCTTCGCCGTCGATGCGCAGGGTGACCTTTTCCTGGCCGGGTGCCCACAGCCGGAATCGCACCTCGCCGGCCGCGACATATTCTGCGCCCCAGGTCTTCGGGAAGGCGCGAAACTCACTGACGACGTTCGAATCCGGCATGATGCAAAGCCCCTGTTGAGAGACCAGCAAACGGCCAAACGCGCCTCCAGTTCCACCATGATCCGTCCGCGCAAGAAAATTGCTGAAAGCCGAAACAAATCGCAAGTTCGCGGGAGTGGTCCGCACGCTCAGCAAGCCCTAGATTAGACCCTAGGCAGCAGGTTTCGAGGAGGAGATCTTTGCATGCTGACTGATGAGGAGGAGCTCATCCGTTCGACCGCCGCGGAGTTTTCCCGCGAGGTGCTGATGCCGGGAGCGGCAGCGCGCGACAAGTCGCACGCAATCGAGCCGGAGGTATTGCGCCAGCTCGGCGAACTCGGTTTCCTCGGGATGCGGACGAGCGAGCAATGGGGAGGCGTCGGCTGCTCCTATGTCGCATATGCGAGCGCGCTGATGGAGATCGCTGCCGGCGACGGCGCGGTGTCCACGCTCGTCAGCGTTCACAACGCCCCTGTCTGTTCTTTGCTCGAGGCCCACGCTTCCACCGAACAGAAGCAACAGTTCCTGAGACCGCTTGCCGACGGTCGCGCTATCGGGGCGTTTGCCTTGACGGAAGCCGACACCGGTTCTGATGCCGCGGCAATTCGCACCCGCGCCACGAAGCAGGGAAGCGACTACATCATCAACGGATCGAAGATGTTCATCACGTCCGGCAAGATCGCCGGTACCGTCATCATCTTCGCAGTCACAGATCCTGCCGCGGGCAAGCGGGGCATTTCCGCTTTCGTGAGCGCAACCGACGTTCCCGGCTTCTCGATCTCCAAGGTCGAGGACAAGCTCGGCCAGCATGCATCCGACACGGCAGCCTTGATGTTCGACAACCTTCGCATCCCCGAAGGTCAGCGGATCGGAGCGGAAGGAGCAGGATTGAAGATTGCGCTTTCCGGTTTGGAGGCAGGCCGGATCGGCATAGCCGCCCAATGCGTCGGCATGGCCCAGGCTGCCTTCGATGTGGCGCTGACATACGCAAAAGAGCGAAAGACTTTCGGCAAGATACTGCTCGACCATCAGGCGATCGCCTTCCGGTTGGCCGATGCCAAGACACAGATCGAGGCGGCGCGGCAGCTTGTGCTACATGCGGCGCGGCTCAAGGATCGCGGCGAACCTTGCCTGGACGAGGCCTGCATGGCGAAACTCTTTGCATCAGAGATGGCCGAGAAGGTGTGTTCCGCAGCGATCCAGACGCTGGGAGGCTACGGCTACATTTCGGATTTCCCGGTGGAGCGCATCTATCGCGACGTCCGGGTCTGCCAGATCTACGAAGGCACCTCCGACATACAGAAGATCATCATCGCGCGCGGGCTGGCGAACTGAGGAGGGGCCCATGCGGATCGACGGGGCGAACTCCTTGATTAGCGGCACAGCCTCGGGACCACGT